>VGPP01000016.1 GCA_016882585.1 Cyanobacteria bacterium M_surface_7_m2_037 | reverse complement strand
GAGGAGGCGATGGGGGTGCGGCTCAGCGTGGAGGAGCGCTGAAGCTCACCCAGCGGATCTGATCGATGCTGCCGAGGGGTTTGCCCTTGGCCTCGCCCTGGCTCACCACCACCAGATCAGGGCGGCCGGCCAGCAGTTCGAGGCCACCTGCCAGTGGGAACTGGCGCTTGCCCTGGAACGTTCCCTCAAACAACACCTTGCCTTTGGCGGTGCGCACGCTGAGCCAGCTGGGCTGGGTCGCGCTGACGCTCAGGTCGGTGGTGGGAGGTGTTGGCGCGGTTTTGGGTTTGGGCTTGGGCTTGGCTGCAACCGGCTTGGCAGCAGCTTTGGGTTGGGCTGTGCTGGGTGCCTGTGGCTTCAGCATGCCGATCATCTGGGGGGCCCGCTGCCATCCCCACACCCCGGCGGCCGCAACGCCAGCCAGAAGAGCCAGGCTCCCCAGCCAGCGCAGCCCGGCGGAGGTATGGCGGCTGCGCGGCCGCGACTGCTGGGTGTAGCTCTGAGCGCTGAGCCGGGCGCGGGGGCGTTGGCGGCCAGCGGGTTCAGAGACGCTCAGCGGTGCTGGCGGCGGCTTGATCTGGCTGCTCAGTTGCTTGATCGGCGCCACCAGAGGGGTGGCATCAATGCCGAGCGCCGCCGCCACGCGGCGGGCCTGGGCAATCACAAACACCAGCTCAGGAAGCCGCGCCGGATCCCCGGATTCCAGGGCGTGCAGCTGCTCTTCGCCCATGTGCAGCTGGGCTGCTAAGGCTGAAACGCTGAGGCCATGGTGTTCCCGTGCGTCCCTCAGGCTCTGCCCCAACACAGCCAGAGGATCCGTGGAAGGGCTGGCCTCACTGGTGGTCACGGTGAGTCGGCTGGGTCGGTGCCGACATTGTGCCCTGAAAACAGCGCCGATCCAGGTTGTTGCTGAAAAGCGTGGTTGTGACCGAGGACAACCAAGGCAACTCTGCGATTCCTGGTGTTGATCAAAGATTCGAGACGCTCGTCAGGAATGTTTGCTCAGTCGCAGAGGTTAGGCAGATCTGGAAGACAACCCCAAGTGAGCTTGAGGGTGTCTGTCAGAGATGAAAAATGGGCGATACTGGATTCGAACCAGTGACCCCTTCCGTGTGAAGGAAGTGCGCTACCACTGTGCTAATCGCCCGCTTGCGCTGATCGCTCGCGCCTTCAGACTTTAGAACATCGCCTGCCCGCTCTCCCCGGCTCAGTCGCCACCGCGGAACAGGTGGTGATGGCTGGCTGAATAGAGGCGAGAGCGGGCTGCTCCCGGGGCAGCCAGCGCCGGGCTCACCACATAGAGCGTGGTGCGGATCAGCTCGCGTTCCTGGCTGACACGGGCCATGTCCGAGAGGGGCACCACCTGGATCCATTGGTCGGGCCAGCTCACCCGGTAGCCGATGGCCACGGGGGTGTCGGCTGGGTAGTGGCGCAGCAGCTCGGTTTGCACCTCCTCCACGTGACGTGCACTGAGATAGAGGCAGAGCGAGGCCTGCAAGGCGGCCAGATGCTGCAGCTCTTCGCGCTCCGGTACGCCCGTGCGTCCGCCGGTGCGGCTGAGGATGATGGTTTGCACCAGGCCGGGAATGGTGAGTTCCGCCTGGAGTGCGGCGGCCGTGGCCTGGTAGGCACTCAAGCCCGGCACCACTTCAACCTCCACCTCGGCATCAAGCAGCCGGCAGAGCTGTTCATGCAGGGCGCTGTAAAGAGCCGTATCACCATCGTGGAGGCGCACCACCCGTTGGCCGGCGGCAGCGCGATCGAGCATCACGGCCATCACCTCTTCGAGGGTGAGGGTGCTGGTGCGGATCCGTTCGCAGTCAGCCGGGGCCATGGCAGCCAGCTGCGGATTCACCAGCGAATCGGTCCAGATCAGCACCTCGGCCTGTTCGATCACCCGTGCAGCCCGGAGTGTGAGCAGATCGGGGGCTCCCGGTCCTGCTCCCACAATCCACACCTTGCCGCTCATGCCTGCACTCCGCTGGGATCGGGCAGCGGTTGACGCCGGCCATACAGCCAGTAAAGACCGAACGCACCCAGGGCGATCAGCGCCAGGCTCACCAATTGCGCCATGCGCAGGCCGCCGTCGCAGTAGGGGGGTGTGCCCATCAGGCAGAGCGGATCAATCCGCAGCCCTTCGATCCAGAAGCGCCCGCAGCTGTAGGCCACCAGGTAAAGGCAGCTGATGGCGCCCACCGGAAGGTTGATCTTGCCGCGGATCCCCCGTTCAAACAGCACCAGTAGCAGCGCCAGCACTCCGAGGTTCCAGAGGGATTCGTAAAGGAAGGTGGGATGAAAGGTGCTCTGATCGAGGAATTCCACCGGCCGGTTGGCGTAGGGAATCGTGAGCTTCCAGGGCAGATCGGTGGGGAGCCCGAACGCTTCGGAATTAAAGAAGTTGCCCCAGCGGCCGATCGCCTGGCCCAGCGCCACCGAGGGCAGCAGCACATCGAGCAGATTCCAGAAGGCGATCCGGCGCCAGCGGCTGTAAAGGATCACCGCCAGGGTGCCGCCGATCAGGGCGCCATGGATGGCGATGCCGCCGCGCCAGATGGCCAGGGCATCGAGCCAGTTGAGCTGATACTGCCGCCACTCAAACGTCACGTAGTAGAGGCGTGCGCCGATCACGGCGGCCAGCACCAGGATCGGCAGCAGATCAGCAATCAGGGCTGGATCGATGCCCCGTTGTTTGCCGAGCCGGGTGGCCAGCAGCAGGCCGAGCAGCACGGCGACGGCGATCAGCAGGCCATACCAGCGCAAGGAAAAAGGCCCCAGCTGAAACAGCAAGGGGCCCGGTGATGTGAACAGTGCGAGGGGCATCAGATGCCTTCGGCGGCCTGCACCTTTTCTACCTGCTTCTTCTTCAGCACCAGCATGATCTGAGCCAGGGCAACCGCTGCGAAGAAGGCCAGCAGGCCATAGATGCGGTTGGGGTTCTGAAGCACCACTTCGGCATCCAGCTGGCCGAAGCCACCCACGTTGGGGTCGTTGGTGAGAGCAGCACCAGCGGCCACGGCATCACCCACAGCAGCGGTCACGCTGGGGCCTGCGGGAATGGTGTCGGTCACGGTGTTGCCGTCGGCCGTTTGGATCACCACATCGGTGGCGCCGTTATCGCCAGTGTTGATGGCCTGCACGGTGCCGGCAGCGGAGGCCGTGAACACGCTGTTGTTGCTCTTCTCACCGGTGGGGTACACCTGGCCGCGGCCGCGGTTGCCGCCCACGTGCAGCTGGTACTTGCCGAAGTGGATGTTGCTGTCGGCGGCGGGATCAGGCGAGAGGATCGGGAACACGATCTTCTGGTGATCGTCGCCGGGCAGAGGACCCACCAACAGGATGTTGGGGTTCTCCTCGTTCCAGGTGGTCACATACACACCGGCGGTCTCTTCCTTGAGCTCGTCGGTGAGGCGATCAGCGGGAGCGAGGGTGAAGCCATCGGGAAGCATCACCACGGCACCCACGTTGAGGCCGGTGCGGCTGCCATCGCCAGCCACCTGCTGCACGGCGGTGTCGTAGGGGATCTCCACTTCCACCTTGAACACCTCATCGGGGAACACGGCCTGAGGCAGTTCCACGTGGGTGGGCTTTTTGGCCAGGTGGCAGTTGGCACAAGCCAGCTTGCCGGTGGCTTCACGCGGGTAGTCGTAGTTCTGTTGAGCCCAGAACGGGTAGGCCCAGCTGGCCTGGGGAGCGAACAGCAGAGCGCCGAGGGCGAGCAGCGAGCTCAGCAGCAGGGAAAAGGGGCGACGCATGGGGCGGAAGGGCGAGGGGGAGATGGCTGGAGAGGAGATCAGACCCACCAGGGCTTCTCGCCGGTGCGGAAATCGGTTTCGGTCCACTGGCTGAGGAATACGTTGTCGTTCTCAACCGACACGTGGGCCAGGGCCAGGGAGAGGGGGGCGGGGCCGCGCACCACCTTGCCGGTGGCGTCGTACTGCGAGCCGTGGCAGGGGCACATGAACTTGTTGGCCGCCGCGTTCCAAGGCACCACACAACCCAGGTGGGTGCAGATGGCGTTGATGCCGTAGCTGCCGATGGCATCGCTGCCTTCAACAATCAGATAGGTGGGGTCACCCTTGAGGCCCTGCACCAGGTTGCGATCGCCTTCACGGTGGCTGCTCAGCCAGCCACTGGCGGTCACAGCATTGCCCAGCTCATCCTTGGCAGCGGTGCCACCACCGGAACCTGCGGCCTTGGGGGGGATGAAGTAGTTCACCACCGGGTAGAGGGCACCCAGGGCTACGCCGGTCACCGACCCGAAGGTCAGCAGATTCATGAATTGACGACGACCCATTCCGGGCACGTCACCACTCGAGGCGCTTGCTGGGATCTGGGTCATACGGGGCGGCGTGGTGGCCACTGCAACGTGGCGCCCATTATGGACGTTGCCCCTCCGGCTCCCGCTGGCCGAACAGGCCTCGCGCCGGCAGCCTGCAACATGCTGTTGCGCGCCCCTGCTCCTGTGACCCTGCCGCCCGACGCTCCACTCAGCAGCGCTGAGGTGCTCGAGATCCTGCGCCAGCGCTGGCAGGCCTCCTACGACCTGCAGTTGATCGTGCGCCGTGGACGCCTGTATCTGCAGGTGATGTGGGGCTATCTCGAGCAGCAGTCGTTTCCGATGACGGCCGAGCAATACGCCGAGAAGCTCAACGAGCTGGTGGCCAATCTCAATGGCCTGGGGGTGTCGGCGCAGGTGCGCAGCTGGCTCACCACCACCACCGACAAGCCAAGACTCGGCAAGGCGATGACGTTGCCGCTTGAGCTGCCAGAAGGACGCGCCAGCGAGTTTCTGCTCTGATCAGCTGGCGAGCAGCGCGAGCAGGCGCTGCTCCACGGTCTCCCGCACTTCCGGGTCGCCCACCAAGCGCAGCTCACCGCTGGCAGGCCACCAGTTCAGCTTGAGGTTGCTGATGCCATCGTCGAACAGACACAGCTCATAGGGGCCCTTGTGCTCCCAGTGGGTTGGGATGCCGAGCTGATGCACCAGGTCTTTGAGCTGCTCCAGGGTTCCTTTGAAGGTCATCCGGGCGCGCCAGCACTGCTTCCAACACTAGGCAGGTTTGCTTCAGGTGCCTGCCGCCGCAGGCCGTTGCACCAGCCGCGCCAGCCCCACACCCACCAGATAAAGGGCCGTGATCGCGCCGCTCAGCAGCAACATCGTGACCGGATCGGTGGAGGGGGTGAGCACAGCGCCCGCTAGGGCGGAGGCCACCACCACGAAGCGCCAGGCCGCGAGCATCGTCTGCGCCTTCACAACGCCGAGGGCCGCGAGCAGCATCTGCAGCACCGGCAGTTGGAAGGCCAGGGCGGTGGCCACCATCAGCAGCAGCACGAAATCGAGGTAGCGCTCGATCGACCAGAGCGGTTCGACCACATCAGCGCCGTAGCTCACCAGGAAATTGAGCGCGGCGGGCACCAGGGCCCACCAGGCAAAAGCCAGACCGGCCATGAACAGCACGGCTGAACCGCCCACCGCTGGTGCCACCAGCCGTTGTTCTCGGCGCGTGAGGCCCGGCAGCACGAAGGCCAGGCCCTCGTAGAGCACGTAGGGCAGCGCCAGGATCAGGCCGGTGTAGCCGGCCACCTTGATCGACACAAACAGGAATTCACCCGGTGCCAGCTGCAGGAAATGGATGCCTTTGGCCGGCACCTCCAGCAACCGCACCAGTGGTTTCACCAACAGCAGGCAGCCCCCTGCCCCGATCACCACCGCCAGCAGGCTGCGCAGGATGCGGCGGCGCAGCTCTTCGAGGTGATCCACCAGGGTCATCTCCACCTCGCCCGGGAACTCCTCATCGGGAGATGCCGGGGCCTCCGCGCCGTCTGGCTCGGCTGGCGGTGGGATTCGGATCGGAGCAGGGGCGGGGAGCACGGTGTTGCTCTCAGGCCTGGTGTCGCGCTCGCTCATGGCTTCAGAGGCTACGGGCCCCAGGGGCCACTAACGAGGCCGCCCGGCCCGGTTCGGCCCAGATCACCGCACCACCGCGATGGCGCACGGTGCCGGGTGCGGCGCCGGGGATGCGTTGGAGCTCTTCACAGGGCACCATCACCACCGCCACGCGGCTGTTGCCGCGGGCGCGGCTGAAATGGGCGGCCACATCTGCAGCGGCCTGCAGATCGGCTTCGGCGCTCAGGCCCTCCGATCCCTTCAGCACCACGTGGCTCCCTGGACACTCCTGGGCATGGAACCAGAGATCACCGCGGCGCGCCTGCCGCAGGCTGATCCACTCGTTCTGGCGGTGGTTGCGGCCCACCTGCAGGCGCAGCCCGCTGGGACTGGCCAGCTCCAGCGGGGTGGGTGTGCCGCTGGCTTGCTGGCGCCGTTGTGTGCGGCTCGGCCGACCCTGCTCCTGCAGGTTGGCGCACTCCTCCTCCAGGTTTTGCAGATGCTCGAGGGCGGCTGCATGGCTGTGGCTGGGCCCTTGCTCCAGGAAGGTGAGGCTGGTGTCGAGCTGCTCGATCCGCTGGCGGTGTTGCTCCAGCCGCGGTGTGATCGCCGCCACGGAGCGCCGCAGCTTGCGGGCGCGTTTGTAGAGCGCCTGGGCTTCCGCTACCTCATCGCGGCTCGGCTGCGGCAGGCAGAGCAGCGCATCGGCCTGCTGCTGCAGCTGATCGCTGTTCTCCACTTGATCCAGCAGCTGCTGTTGGTGCTCCAGCTGCTGGCGTTCGCGGTTGAGCTGCTGCTCCAGCCGCTGCCGCAGCTGATGCTGCCGCTGCAGCACTTGGCGGCTGCCCAGGCGCTCCTGGTGATAGGCAGCCAGGGCCTGGTTGATGGCCAGCGGCTCCGCTGCCGCAGGGGCGTGGGCTTCATGGGTGGTGCTCTCTTGCCAGCAGCGATAGGCCATGCAGTGGCCTGGGCTGAAACCAAAGCGGTTCTGCTCCAGGGCCTCGAGCCAGACCTGCCAGCGCTGCCAGAGCTCCTGCCACTGCGCATGGCTGAGCTCGTTCACCGGTTGGGCCAGCCAGGCTTCGCTGCGCTCCGGTGTGTCGCCGGTGAGCTGCAGGCCCAGGGCTGGGCTGATCCCCTGGTAGGCGCTTTGCAGGGCCTTGAGCAGGGGCAGGGGCAGCAGGCTCAGCTGTGCTTGCCAGTGTTCAAACCTTTCATTGCGATCGGGAGGCTGCCCGGAAAGCGGTGGCGGCGGGCTGTAGGGATCGCCCGTGCCGATCGGCCGCAGCCGTGATTGCTGCTGCCGCACCTGGCGGGCTGCCGCCACCACGCGCCGCTGCTCATCGAGCAGAAACAGATTGCTGTGGCGTCCCATCAGTTCCAGCACCAGCCAGCGCTGCACCGCTTCGCCGGGCCGCCCGGCAAAGCCCAGCTCCACCACCCGCTCCCAGCCGGGTTGCTCCAGGCTCACCAGGGCCAGGCCCCCCAGGCCGTGCTGCAGCTGCTGGGCCAGGGTGCTGCCATCGCCCTGCCGCGCTGGTGGCGCGATGGCAAAACAACGTGGCGCTTCCGCCAACCAGCTCAGCTCCAGCCAGAGCCGCTGCTCCAGGGTGCGAAAGCCCAGCTGCAGGGTGTGGCTGTCGGCCTGCTGGGCCTTCTCGAAGCGGCTTGGCACCAGCAGCGGCCGCAGTTCGCTCAGCACAGCCCGCAGGCTGGTGAGGTCCATGGCCTGGAGCGCGGCAGGTGCCATGGGCGAAGGCGATCGGGCTGCGGCGGCACACCTACTCTGCAGGGCCGCGATCGATCGTTCATGGCTGCTGAGGCCTCCGCTGCCGGCCGGCTGTTTCTGATCACTGGGCCGAGCGGGGTGGGGAAGGGCACCTTGGTGTCGGCGCTGTTGCAGCGTCATCCCCAGATCTGGCTCTCGGTGTCGGCCACCACCCGCGCACCGCGCAGCGGTGAAGTGGAGGGGCAGCACTACTTCTTCCTGGATCGCGCTGGTTTTGAGGCCAAGGTGGCCCAGGCAGGCTTGCTGGAGTGGGCGGAGTTTGCCGGCAATTGCTACGGCACGCCCCGGGAGCCGGTGGAGCAGCAGCTCGCCGCGGGGCGCCCTGTGTTGCTGGAGATCGAGCTGGAGGGTGCCCGGCAGGTGCGGCAGAGCTTTCCCAGCGGCTTCCAGATCTTCATCAAGCCGCCCTCGTTTGAAGAGCTGGAGCGCCGGATCCGTGGCCGCGGCACCGATAGCGAGGAGGCGATCAGCCGCCGCCTGGAGCGGGCTCGCGTGGAGTTGGCGGCCGAAGCTGAATTTGATGCCGTGCTGGTGAACGACGACCTGGATCGCGCTCTGGCTGAGCTGGAGCAGCTGATGGGTTTGAACCCGTAGAGCTTCGGCGCAAAAAAAGCGGCTCGTGAGAGCCGCTCATGGATGGATTCAGCGTTCCGTTGCTCACATCGGGTGGAACAGAAGATCGGGATAGAAGCGGTTGAATTCGATCAGGATGCCGGCGGTCACGGTGAACCAGATGGCGGCAAACACCGGGGCAGTGGTGAGGAACTTCTTCATCGCTGGTGGTTGGAGGGATGAGGGGAAAAGCGTTCAGGCCCAGGCCTGATCAGCGGGGGGAGACGGTGATCTTGTCGTCGGATTCGGTGAGCTTGCCGCTGGTGAGGGCACCGAAGGCAGCGATCGGCCAGGTGGCAGCAGCCAGGGTGCTCTTGAAGGCCAGCGACAGGTCGATCTGGATCTCCTTCATGGTGGCGTCCTTATCGCCGCGGATCGCCATCAGGTAGTTGCGACCGGCCCAGCCGATGCAACCAGCGATGTAGAGGAAGGCGATGCCAGGAATGATGAAGTCACCGGCGTGGCTGAGGCGGCCGTCCACGATCAGGTGGGGCAGGCCATCAGCACCGCAGGAGGCCTGGCTGTACATCGCAAAGCGAGCCTTGGCCTGGTCGGTGGTGGCAGCAGCGGCGCGCTGCTGGAAGCGGGCGCTCTCAGCGCAGGGGGTCAGCCCGGCCACATCGGCTTTGGCCACAGGGGCGAAGCCGAAGATCAGCAGGGCGGAAATCAGAACAGCAAAGAGGCGGCGCATCGGGTCCAGCTGCTGCACGGCAGGATGTCACTTACGGACAGTACGAGCGTCGTTCAAACCTGATGCCAACCCTGCTGGCCCTCGAAACAAGTTGTGACGAGTCGGCGGCGGCTGTGGTGCGCGATCAGCGGGTGCTGGCGAGCGCTGTGGCCTCCCAGGTGGAGGAGCACGCGCGCTGGGGTGGCGTGGTGCCGGAGATCGCCTCACGCCGCCACGTGGAGGCCCTGCCCGCGCTGATCGAGCAGGTGATGGCGGAGAGCGGCCTGGCCTTTGGCGAGTTGGATGCGATTGCGGCCACCGCGGCTCCCGGGCTGGTGGGTGCCTTGCTCGTGGGTTCAGTCACGGGGCGCAGCCTGGCGCGGCTGCACAACAAACCATTCGTGGCCGTGCATCACCTTGAGGGGCATCTCTGCTCGGTGCAGTTGGGGGATCCTCTGCCGCCTGGGCCTTATCTCGTGTTGCTGGTGAGCGGCGGGCACACCGAGATGATTCGCGTGGATGGCCCGGGCCGCTATCAGCGGCTGGCCCGCAGCCGGGATGACGCCGCCGGCGAAGCCTTCGACAAGGTGGCGCGCCTGCTCGATCTGGGCTACCCGGGCGGTCCGGCGATCCAGGCCGCCGCCGAGCGCGGTGATCCGCGGCGCTTCGCCCTGCCGAAAGGGCGCGTGTCGCTGCCGGAAGGGGGCTTCCATCCCTACGACTTCAGCTTCAGCGGCCTGAAAACGGCCGTGCTGCGCCTGGTGAATCAACTCAAGGCGGAGAGCGAGCGCGGTGGGGAGCCGTTTCCACTGGCCGATGTGGCGGCCAGCTTTGAGCAGGTGGTGGCGGATGTGCTGGTGGAGCGCACCACCCGCTGCGCCCGCGATCAGGGCCTGAACACCCTGGTGCTGGTGGGTGGTGTGGCGGCCAACCGGCGCCTGCGCGCCCGCTTGGAGCAGCGCTGCGGCGAACTCGGCATCCAGTGGCGGCTGGCGCCGCTGGCCTACTGCACCGATAACGCCGCGATGATCGCCGTGGCCGCCGAGCAACGCTTCAGCGCCGGTGCGTGCAGCCCGATCGATCTGGCGGTGGCGCCGCGGCTGGCCCTGGAGCAGGCGCCGGTTCTCTATGAACCGCAGCCAGCCTTCTAACTTCTCTAGGCTCTTGAGACTCATTGGCATCAGCCATGGCCTCGGCTCAATCGGCACCCGAGCCCTCCGACCTGGCTCAAGACATCGGCCTCACCCAAGACGTGGTGGAAGCGGCTCCGGAAGAGCTCAATCAGTGGAAGCGCGGCTTCACGCCCCAGGCTGAAATCTGGAATGGCCGGATGGCGATGCTCGGCCTTTCGGTGGGGCTGAGCGTGCTGCTGATCGCGCGCCTCACCGGCAAGGCCTAGCTCTTGCCGCGCAGCGCCTGGGCCAATTCGTTGGGCCTGAGGCTCTGGGCCAAGGCGTCATCGGCCAACACCCGCCCTTGCTCCACCAGCTGCAGCAGCGCCTGATTGGCGGTCTGCATGCCGTCGAAGCCGCTGCGGGCCATGATCTCTTCGATCTCGGCCAGTTCACCGCGCTGGATGTAGTCCTTGCAGGCGTCGGTGTTGATCAGGATGTCGTGAAAGGCGGCGCGTTTGCCGTCGGTGGTTTTCAGGAGGCCTTGAGCGATCACGCCCAGCAGGCTTTCGGAAACGGCCCGGCGCATGCTCTCCTGCTCGCTCGGCGGCACCATCCCCAGCACCCGCTCCACGGTTTTCACCGCTGAGTTGGTGTGCAGCGTGCCGAACACCAGATGGCCCGTCTGCGAGGCCTCGATCGCGGTGCTGAGCGTTTCGCCATCGCGGATTTCGCCGATCAGAATCACATCCGGGTCTTCCCGCAGGGCGGCACGCAGGGCGTTGTGAAACTGACGGGTGTGCTGGCCCACCTCCCGGTGGCGGATCAGCGACTGCCGGCTTTCATGCACAAACTCCACCGGATCCTCAATCGTGAGGATGTGGCAGCTGCGGTTGCCGTTGATCCAATCGATCATCGCGGCGAGGGTGGTGCTCTTGCCTGAGCCGGTGGGCCCAGTGATCAGCACCAGCCCCTTGGGGCGCGACGCCAGCTCCTGCAGTACGGGCGGCAGGTTCAGCTGTTCGAGGCTGGCGATCTGCTGTGGGATCAGGCGCAGCACCATGGCTGGGCCCCGCAGGGAATCCAGCAGGTTGATGCGCACCCGCACGAACGGGAAGGCATGGGAGCCATCGAATTCCTTGTCGCGCTGGAACGCATCAATCTGCGCCGGGCTGAGCATCTCCCGCAGCCAGCTGTTGAAGGCGGCGGCATCGGTGATCGGCCAGCCGGTGCGCAGCATCTCGCCGCGGGCCCGATACCTGGGTTCTTCGCCAACGCCGAGATGCACATCGGAAAACCCGTTGGCATCGGCGATCTTCACGATGCCCTCGAGGCTGCCGGGCTGGGGGCCATTCAGGGCGCCGGGCTCGCGGTTGTGGGCGGTGGTGGGCGCCGGAGCCGATGGGGGCGCGGCAGCAGGCGCAGCGCTGGGCTGGCTTGCCGTGAGCGGTGGGAACAGGCTGGGCGGAAACGGAGAGCTGGCACTCACCACAGCAGCGGTCGCTGGCTCCAGCTTCGCGGTGATTGCGGCGGTTGCCCAGCGCATTCGCCCGCCATCTTTAGGATCCGGCTGACTGCCGGCCTCGCGCGTGAGCACCCCCCACAACGTCTGCATCGTGCTGGGCACGCGCCCGGAGGCCATCAAGCTGGCGCCGGTGATCCAGGCCTTTCAGGCGGCGCCTGATTTCCGCACGCGGGTGGTGCTCACCGGCCAGCACCGGGAGATGGTGGCGCAGGTGATGGAGCTGTTCGGCCTGCAGGCCGATCACGACCTGGCCCTGATGGCCCCCAAGCAAACCCTCACCCACATCACCTGTGGGGCGTTGCAGGGCCTGCAGGCTGAATTTGAGCAGCACAAGCCGGATCTGGTGCTGGTGCAAGGCGACACCACCACGGCCTTCGCCTCGGCCTTGGCGGCTTTTTATGCCCAGGTGCCCGTGGGCCATGTGGAGGCGGGCCTGCGCACCGACAACATCATGGATCCCTATCCAGAGGAGGCGAACCGGCGCCTGATCTCCCAGCTGGCGCAGCTGCATTTCGCGCCCACCGAGGTGTCTGCGGCCAACTGCCGCGCCTCCGGGGTGGTGGGTGAGGTATGCATCACCGGCAACACCGTGATCGATGCGCTGCTGCTGATGGCCGAGAAGGCGCCTCCGTATGCCTTGCCGGGCCTCGATTTCGAGAACCAACGCGTGATCCTGGCCACGGTGCATCGCCGCGAAAACTGGGGCGAGCGGCTCCAGGAGATCGGCCAGGGCTTCCTGCAGGTGCTGGAGCGTTTCCCCGATACGGCTCTGTTGCTGCCGCTGCACCGCAACCCCACCGTGCGCGAACCGCTGCAGGCGCTGCTCGGCGATCACCCGCGGGCCTTCCTCACCGAACCGCTCGATTACGACCAACTGGTGGCCGCGATGCGGGGCTGCACCCTGCTGCTGAGCGACTCCGGCGGTTTGCAGGAGGAGGCCCCTGCTCTGGGTAAGCCGGTGCTGGTGCTGCGCCGCACCACAGAACGGCCGGAGGCCGTGGATGCCGGCACAGCGAAGCTGATCGGCACGGCCAGTGCCGACATCCTGCGGGAAACATCACTGCTGCTGCAGGATCCCAGCGCCTACGACGCCATGGCCCGGGCCCACAACCCCTTCGGCGATGGCAAGGCCAGCGAGCGGATTGTGGAGGTGAGCCGGCGCTTCCTCACACAACCCGTCGGCTGAGCCTCTCGGCATCACTCACGCTTTTTCTTGGCCCAGGGCGGCAGATCGATGAACACCCGGGTGCCGGGTTTGAGGCCCTCGAGGATTTGCGTGTCCTTGCCACTGCTGGCTCCCAGCGTGACCGCCTGGAAGGTGGGCTGATTGCCCGGGCCCACCAGCAGCACCCCTGGTTTGCCCTGTTCAGTCACCACCGCCACGGTGGGGATCACCGTGCGGGCGGCGAGGGTGCCGGTGTTGAAGTCGATGTCGGCGGTCATGCCGATGCGCAGTTCTGGTGGGGGATTCAGCAGCTGCAGCTTCACCTCGAAGGAGGTGACGTTGTTGAGCTTTTCGGCGCGGGGTGCGATCTGGCGCACCCGGGCCGGGAAGCGCCGATCCGGGAAGGAATCCACGCGCACGGAAGCGTTCTGGCCCACCTGAATGCGGCCGATATCGCTTTCGGGCACCTTGGCCACCGCTTCGAGCCCCTGGGCCAGTTCCACGATCGAGGAGCTGCTGGCACCGGCCGACGCCGAGGCGGAGGTGGTGGGTGTCACAAACGCACCGGGATCCGCGAAGCGGGCTGTCACCACACCGGTGAATGGCGCGCGCACGGTGAGATCACCGCGTTCCATCAGCCGGGCATCCAGCCGCTGCTGGGCCGCCTCCACGGCGGCCTTGTCAACGAGGTAGCTGGACCTTGCGCTGTTGTAGTCGTCGATGCTGATCCCACCTTGGCGGATCAGGGCTTCGCGCCGTTGCAGCTCGCTCTGGCTGCGGTTGAGCTGGGCCTTGGCGGAGCGCAGCTGGGCCCGCAGCTCATCGAGGCGGTCGGTGAGGTCGCCGCTATCCATCAGGGCCAGGGCCTGGCCGGCCCGCACGCTGTCGCCCTCCTCCACAAACAGCCTCTCCAGAACCCCCTGGCGCTTGGGGCTCACGTTCACCTTGCGGAAGGCCTCCAGTTCACCGCTGGCGGTGATCACGCCGGGCAGACTGCCCTCGCGGGCCAGCACTGTGTAGGTGGAGAGGCTGCGCTGTTGGCTGCTGCTGCGGCGCTGACTGATCAGAGCACTGCCCCCTCCGATCACCAGCGCGCCGGCCAGGAGCCCAGCCCAGAGGCGCTTGCGTTGCAGCCAGCGCCGGTTGAAACGCGCCGTGGCCTGCAGCGGCTTGCCCTCGCGTGTGGGAGGGGACTGGAGCATTGAGGAGGGAATGGTCCTGCGCCTGCGCTCACACCAGTCTTCCTGGTCGCACCCCTGGGTTGTGGGGTGGATCACCGGCGAAGGGTGCGGGGGGCAGTTCGTAGATTCCCCGCATGCTTAAAGCCGGAATCGTGGGGCTGCCCAATGTGGGCAAGTCGACCCTGTTCAACGCCCTGGTGGCCAACGCCCAAGCGGAGGCGGCCAACTACCCCTTCTGCACGATCGAGCCCAACTCGGGTGTGGTGGCGGTGCCGGATCCGCGCCTGCAACAGCTCTCTGATCTGAGCAGCAGCAAGGAGCTGATTCCCACGCGCGTGGAGTTTGTGGATATCGCCGGCCTGGTGAAGGGCGCCAGCCAGGGCGAGGGCCTGGGCAACAAGTTTCTGGCGAACATCCGCGAAGTCGACGCGATCGTGCACGTGGTGCGCTGCTTCGAAAACGACGACGTGATCCACGTGAGCGGCTCTGTGGGTCCGGCCCGCGACGCCGAAGTGATCAACCTCGAGCTGGGTCTGGCGGATCTGAGCCAGGTGGAAAAACGGCGTGAGCGCTTGAAGAAGCAGGTGCGCACCAGCAAGGAAGCCCAGGTGGAGGATGCGGCCCTCGAGCGCATCCAGGCGGTGCTCGAGCAGGGCGGCGCGGCCCGCAGCGTGGAGCTCAGCGAGGAGGAAGCGGCGATGGTGAAGCCCCTTGGCTTGCTCACCGCCAAGCCGATCATCTACGCCACCAACGTGAGCGAAGACGATCTGGCCTCGGGCAACGCCTACTGCGAGGAAGTGGCGGCGCTGGCCGAGAAGGAAGGCGCCGGCACCGTGCGCATCAGCGCCCAGGTGGAGGCCGAGCTGATCGAGCTGCCTGAGGAAGACCGTGCCGAGTTTCTGGCGGGTCTTGGGGTGGAAGAAGGCGGCCTGCAAAGCCTGATCCGCGCCACGTATTCCCTGCTCGGCCTGCGCACCTACTTCACCACCGGTGAAAAGGAAACCCGCGCCTGGACGATCAAGGCCGGCATGACAGCCCCCCAGGCTGCCGGCGTGATCCACACCGACTTCGAGCGCGGCTTCATCCGCGCCCAGACCATTGGCTATAAGCAGCTGCTGGAGGCGGGTTCCTTGGCGGAAGCGCGCAACAAAGGCTGGCTGCGGGCGGAAGGCAAGGAGTATGTGGTGGAAGAGGGCGATGTGATGGAGTTTCTGTTCAACGTGTAAGGCTCAGTTGCAGCCAGGCTTTGCGAGAGGTTGTAAGCACTTTTTCGATCCAAAGCCTTGGCTGGTGTGGGCGTGAGGTGGGTGTTCGCAGCGGGTCCGCTGCGCTCTTCTGATCAACGCTTACAGATTTATGCCTTGTCAGCGGAAAGTGGCTAGTAAAGGAAGGAACCCCCTCCATCCCTACCCATGATCAAGGTTCTTGCGGGTCTTGCCGGAGCTGCCGTTGTGTTCGGCGGCGCAGCCCAGGCCATTCCCCTCACGGCCCGCACCGTGTGCGTCAACTGCATTGGTCCCCGCTCCGATGTGCTGAATCCCCTGAGTGGCACCAACGACACTCCGGTGCCGAATGGCCTGATTTCCCGCTCCGGCTACAGCCAGGATGAGCTGCAGCAGGGACTGTCCAAGAGCTACTCCGTGGACGTGGTGGCTGTGGCTGATTTCCTCTACAGCGATAAAGGTGTGCAGTCCTGAAGAACAGCATCGGCCAGAACAACTACACCCCTTATTACAGCCAGCAGAACAGCCTGCAGGCCGTGCGCAGCGCCATCATTCTCGATTCCGTGGATGGCAACCTGTCTGGTTTCGGCATGATGAACCTGCTGCCGGTGGATGAGCGGCTGCAGGGCGCGATGGATGTGTGCAACGTGGATGCCTCCAACATCCAGCGCAAAACCTCGCTGCTGAGCTGGTACGTGAACACCCCGGCTTGCATCGCCGCCTACACCCAGGTGTCGGAATCGGCTCCCTCCGCCGCACCGGTGCGCGGCCTCTGGTGATCGCCACGGGGCTCGCTTGAGCCCCAAGCCGTGTCTCTCGCGGCTCGCTCCTGCTGGGGCGCCGCCCACGCTTGTTTGCCTCAAAATGGTGGCACCTCACTGAGCCCCATGACGGAGCAACAGCAGGCCGCCGGCAGCACCCCGCAGGACGCCACCCAGCAGCACGACTTTGAAGTGCAGAAGCAGGTGCACCAGCAGATCCGCAACGACCCCGACTACGATGACTGGGAGTACGGCACCGAGCCCCTGCCTCACGAGGCCTGGACCGCCAAGGTGAGCAAAGGCTGAGCGCCTCGGCCTTCAGCCCGGCTCCAGTTGCAGGGTGCTGTGCTCCACGCCGATGGCGGCCAGTGCATCTTTTGCCAGGTGCAGCAGCTCCAGATCGCCCATGCCGCTGTCGCGGCGGCACACGTGAGCGGTGAGGGCCACCTGGCTCGTGCTCAGGCTCCAGATGTGCACGTGGTGGACATCCACCACACCAGGTAAGGCGAGCAGCGTGGCGCGCACCTGCTCGGGTTGGATGTGGCTGGGGATTCCATCCAGCAGCACTACCAGTGCATCGCGGATCAGCACGAGCCCCGTGTACCCCACGGCGATGCCGACCCCGATGGCGGTGAGGGGGTCGAGCCAATGCCAGCCGGTGAGGCCCACCAGCAGCGCGCTGAGCAGCACCGCCAGCGACACCAAGGCATCGCTCACCAGGTGAACCACCGCTGCGTGGCGATTGAGGTCGTGGGAATGGCCGCTGTGATCGCCGTGCCTGCCGTGACTGCCGTGCCCGCCGTGGCCGAACAGGCGGGCGGATCCCAGATTCACTGCGATGCCGGCGGCAGCGGCCCAGGCCACCGGCCCGCTCACCAGCGGCTGGGGGTTGTGCAGCCGCTGGATCGCTTCCACCACCACCACTGCTGAGGCCATCGCCACCAGCACGCCATTGCTCAGCGCTGCCAGCTGGGTGCTGCGCCCGAAGCCGTAGGTGAAGCGTTCATTCGGCGGGCGGGTGCTGAGGCGCTCTGCCCCCCAGCCCAGAGCCAGCCCAGCCACATCGCCCAGGTTGTGCAGGGCATCGCCGATCAGCGCCAGGGAGCCGAAGCCGATGCCGATCACGATCTGCGCCACCGACAGCGCTGTGTTGAGCAGGATGCTCCAGCGGAAGGCCGAGGCCAGGCCCGCTCTTCCGATGTGCTGTTGCGGATGGCGGCGACCGTGATCGTGAACAGCCATGGGCACGGCATCACTGCTCCGATTGTGTGGGCTACCGCGGCCGCGGGCATGTGTTGCGCATCGCCTGGTTTGGTTTCAGCGCTTCACGTGGGCTCGGCGGCGGATGGGCCCGATCAGGAGCAGGCACAGTGCACACACCACGGCCATCAGCAGCCAGAGCACCAGCCCGTGGCCCTGGCCATCGAGCAGCAGGCCCGCCAGCAGTGGCGCTCCGAAGGCGCTGAGGGCAAAGCATTGGGAGAACAGCGCCATGGCCAGGCCGCCATGGCCTTCGGGGCTGAGCTCCACCACCGCTTCGGTGGAGGTTGGCAGGAAGGCGGCCTGCCCGAGGGCCAGCAGCATCAGGGCCAGCGCCACCAGCGCGATGCCCTGCTCGCTCAGGGCTGAGAGGGCCAGCAGCGCCGTGCCGCCGCTGAAACACACCATGCTCAGCCCAAGGCCCACGGCCACCGATCGGCGTGCCAGGGCCTGACCCACCGGCCACTGAATCAGCAGTAGCAAGGCCAGGGGCAGGCCGATCAGCAGGGCGCTGATCGTTTCCGGTTGAGCGTCACGCTCCAGCCCGCCCCGCACCAGATCCAGCGGGAGGGCGCTTTGCATCAAGGCCGGAATCGCCGTGGCCACCACCGACAGCAGCAGCATCGGCACAAGCGCCGGCAACCAGTCGCCCCAGGCGACACGCGGCACGCCGGCGCGGCCGGCTTGCAGGGCCCGCGGCAGCGGCCGCCACAGCAGCAGCGCTGCCAAAACCACGATCGCGCTCATATCCACCAGGTACACCCCGCGCAGATGGCCCAGTTGCGCCAGCAGTGCGCCCGCCAGGGTGCCGCCGGCCACGCCGCCCGCATCCGCTGTGCGCGAGAGGGCATAACCCCGCGCCGAGGCCACCGGCGGTGCGCAGAGCGGAACAGCCAGCTCAACCGCGGGCCAGTAGAGCCCACCGGCCAGGCCGAGCAGCACCTGGCCGGCTACAAATCCCTGCTGCTGGTGGGCCCCCATGAGCAGGGCGTCGCCGAGGAAGCCGCACAGGCCGGCCAGCAGCACCGGCAGGCCGCAGGTGAGGCCCAGATCCAGCAACCAACCGCTGGCAAAGCGGCCGAACGTGCCCGCCAGCGCTGCCACCGCCAGGCCGCTGCCCACCTGTGATGCGGAGAAATCCGCCTGGTGAAACACCATCGGGGTGAGATAGAGCACACCCCCTGCCCCGAAGCTCGCCACCAGCCGCACAGTGGCCAGCTCCCGCAGCGGCGCGGGAAACTGGTGCCACCACTGCCGGCCCGCTGACAGCATCTGTGCTCGTGCCAACCCGTCGACCGTTGCGTGCGGTGCTGCGCAGTCTGCTGGCTGGCCTGCTTTGGATCACCCCTGCCCGGGCGGCTGAACAACTCGAGGTGCGGCTCGATGGCCTGCGCCTGCCCATCGATCTGGTGGCCCTGGAGGCCTGGAGCCGTTCGCCAGCGGATGTGACTGGCGATCTGCGCGCCTGGCTGGATCTGCTCGATCCCCGTGGCCAGGAGCAGCTGCGGCGCGTCCTGCGCGCTCCCCTGGTGCAGGACCGCTCCTTTGCCCAGCAGTTCCTGGCCAGCTGGGCCGGCCAACGGGTGCTCGAGGAGCTCGATCAGCTGATCAGCACCAACCAGGGCGATAGCGCCGGTCCGCTGCTCTTCCAAACCCTGCAGGAGTTGCTCGCCCGCCAGAGCCAGGTCACCACGATCGAACTGCTCCGCGCGGTGCCCAGCGAGAGCCTGGTGCTGCATCTCGATGGTGGTCTGCAGCTGGCGGCCCAGTGGCGCCAGCAGATCGTGGCGCAGAGCACCGCGCTGCAGGCGTTGCAGCAGCAGCGGCTGCGGAGGGTGTCGCAGTTTTGGTCTGGGCTGGCTGAGGAACCGGGTTCGGCGCGCAGCCCCCAGCGCTTGCAGCTGCCGGTGGCCCATCGCCGCCAGCCGCTGGAGCTGCAGATCTGGGCGGGGTCCCGCCCGGTGTGGGTGTTGCTCAGCCCTGGCCTGGGGGGCAGCGCCGCGCAGCTGGAGTGGTTGGCGCGGGGGTTGCAGCAGCGCGGTTGGCCTGTGCTGCTGCTGGATCATCCCGGCAGCGATGAACGGGCGGTGCGGGAGCTGCTGGAGGGGCGGCGCCCCCCGCCGGGGGCAGAAACCCTCAGCGATCGGGTGCTGGATCTGCAGGCCGCGGTGCGCGCGGTGGAGCAGGGGCCGTTGCCGCGGCTGGGGGATCGGGTGGTGCTGATGGGGCACTCCCTCGGCGGGCTCAGCAGCCTGCTGGCCGCTGGGCTAAGGCCGGAAGCGGGGTTGGCCCGCCGCTGCGAGCGCGCCCTCGATGGCATCCCGCTCACCAATCTCTCGCGGCTGTTGCAGTGCCAGCTGTTGGATGTGGCGCTGCCGCCGGTGCAACCGCTGGCGCAACCCCTGCAGGCGGTGGTGAGCCTCAACGGCTTCGGCAGCCTGCTCTGGCCCCATCGCGGTCTGCGCGGTCTGCCGGCCCCGGCGCTGCTGGTGGGCGGCAGTTTGGATCTGATCACACCGCCCCTGGGTGAGCAGCTGCAGCTGTTCCTTCGCGACGACGAGCCCCAGAGCCGCCTGGTGTTGCTGGAGGGGGGCAGCCATTTCTCGCCCGTGCGGATTGAGCGCCAGGAGCAGGCCTTGTTTCAGCTCGGCGAGGAGTTTGTGGGGGTGGAGCCCCAGCGGGTGCAGGCGCTCACCCTGGGGCTCACCGCTGATTTCCTGGAGGCCCTGCCCAAGGGAATCGCCCCCCAGCGGCGCCAGCTGGGCGGCGTGACCGCCTACGTGCTCAACCGCCGCCAGGCGGAGAGCTGGAGCAACGCCCTCAGAAACTGACCCGCGGATCGAGCAGCGCCACCAGCAGATCCACCAGCACACTCACCGCTACCACCAGCGCCGCCACCACCACCACGATGCCCTGCACCACGGGGTAATCCCGCTGGCCGATCGCTTCTTGCAGCCGGAAGGCCACACCGGGCCAGGAATAGGTGACCTCGATCAGCAGCGCCCCGCCGATCAGGGAGGCCACGGTGATGCCCGTGA
>VGPP01000015.1 GCA_016882585.1 Cyanobacteria bacterium M_surface_7_m2_037 | reverse complement strand
TGGTCATCGCCCCAGACGCCGCGTCCGCGGCACGCAACCAGCGCGTCAGCGTTGACCTGGAGGGGAGCACAGGCAGTTACAGCGAAGCGCAGGAAGCGCGCATGCGGGCGGCACTCGTGGTGCCCCGCGCTCCCCTGCCCCGCAGCCAGCGCAAATACAAGCTCGGCACCACCGGCTTCATGCTGGCCATCCACGTGGGGGCCGTGTTTGCGCTGCTGCCCCAGTACTGGAGCTGGCAGGGCCTGGTGGCACTGGCCGTCCTCTACTGGACCACGGTGCTGGGGGTGACCCTGGGCCTGCACCGTCTGGTGGCGCATCGCAGCTTCGTGGCCCCCAAATGGGTGGAGCGGGTGCTGGTGCTGATGGGCACCCTGGCCTGCCAGAGCGGCCCGATTGAGTGGGTGGGCCTGCACCGCCACCACCACAAGTTCTCCGACCAACCCAACGACCATCACGACGCCGCTCGCGGCCTCTGGTGGGCCCACAGCGAGTGGATGCTGCACGACATCCCCGCCATCAAGGAGCTGCATCGCTTCACCGGCGACATGCTCCAAGACCCCTTCTACCGCTGGCTCGATCGCTGGTTCCTGCTGCTGCAGTTGCCTCTCGGCGCCGCCCTTTATTGGTATGGCAACGCCGCCCAGGTGCATGGCGGCGGCCTGGGCCTGGTGCTCTGGGCGATCCCGCTGCGCCTGGTGCTCGTGTACCACGTGACCTGGCTGGTGAACTCCGCCACCCACGCCTTCGGCTACCGCAACTTCGACTGCCCCGATCTCTCCCGCAACTGCTGGTGGGTGGCGATCCTGAGCTTCGGTGAGGGCTGGCATAACAACCACCACGCCCACCCCTCCAGCGCCCGCCACGGCCTGCGCTGGTTCGAATTCGACATCACCTGGCAGCACATCAAACTGCTGCGCGCGCTGGGTTGGGCCAAGCGCATCCGCGAAGCGCGCTACCCCGCCTGAAGCTGGCGGCGGATCGCCTCCGCCAAATCAGCCTCGCCATTCCCTGAGCCCGGTTGCACCAGCAGCCGGGCTTTTTGGCGCAACAGCTCCAGAAACTGATCAGCGCTGAGCTCCTCCTCCTGCGTGGCCCCCAGCGCCGCCAGGGTGAGGCGCAGATCGTTCAGTTCCGCATCCAGCTCCTCAGCGCTGAAGTCGCGCTGGCCGGCCATCACTTCCGCAAAACGCTCGCGCCGCTGCCGCTTGTCCACGGGGTAGGCCGCCAGCACGGGCTCGCGGCAGAGCCGCCAGGGGCGCCCGGCCGTGAACAGCTCCGCCAGAGCCGCGCTCAGGCCTGCGGCTTCCGCCGCCTGGATGCGCAGATCAAAGCCGGCAGGCAAGGCTCGCAGCCCCACAAAGATCTCGAACAGCTGGGCTGGGCCCAGGGCCGCGCCATCGTTGGCCAGCAGCGGCAGGGCGGAGGCCTCAAGCGCACTGAGCAGCTCCGGCTGATCCGCCAACTGCTCGGCCAGCGAGGCGCCCAGGCCCGAGGGACCAGCCTGATGGGCCAGCAGTTGATTGATCCGCCCCAGCGCCACAAACAGCTCCGGGCCCGGGGAAGCGAGCTTGCGGTTGCGCAGGTTGGAGAGCTGCGAGTTGTGCACGCGGCCCAGCTCCAGGCGCTCCGCCAGGGCCGGCAACACCCGCTGACTCCAACCGTTGCGCTCGTGCCACACCTTGATCAGATGCCCGAACGCGTCACGACCCGCTTCGAGTTCGCTCCGATAATCCACTTGATACGGATCCGTAGTGCTACCATTTTATCGGAAACAAACGGAGGGCCCATGACGGCCACCATCACCAGCCCCGGAAGCGTGCAGCACCTGCACCGCCCGCGCGGCGCGCACCACGCGATCCCCTCGCTCAACAGCGACCCTCAGGGCCGCGACTGGGCGGTGATCCTGTTCATGGGCGCCCTCCATGTGCTCGCCCTGGTGGCGCTGCTGCCCCAGTTCTGGAGCCTCACCGCCATCGGCACCCTGGCGGTTCTGTATTGGGTCACCGCCTGCCTGGGCGTGACCATCGGCTACCACCGCCTGCTCAGCCACCGCGCCTTCCGGGCGCCCCGCTGGCTGGAGCGCTTTTTCGCCACCTGCGGTGCCCTCAGCTGCCAGCACGGTCCGATCGACTGGGTGGGCCTGCACCGCCATCACCACAAATTCTCTGATACGGAACCGGATCACCACAACAGCCATCGCGGCTTCTGGTGGAGCCACATGGGCTGGATGTTCCGTCCCATCCCCGCCAAGGGAGCGATCCCCCGCCTCACCGGCGATCTAGCCGCCGACCCCTACTACCGCTGGCTGAACAACAACTTCCTGCTGCTGCAGCTGCCCCTGGCCGGCCTGCTCTTCTGGCTCGGCACCATCACCGGCGCCGGCGGCTGGGCCCTGGTGCTCTGGGGCATCCCCCTGCGCCTGGTGCTCGTGTATCACGCCACCTGGCTGGTGAACTCCGCCACCCACCGCTGGGGCTACGTGCTCCACGACAGCGGCGACGGCTCCCGCAACAACCCCTGGGTAGCCGCCCTCACCTTCGGCGAGGGATGGCACAACACCCACCACGCCTATCCCCACTCGGCCCGCCACGGCTGGGGCCGCCGCGAGCCCGACCTCACCTGGCTGCACATCCGCGCCATGCAACGCCTCGGCCTGGCTACCCAGGTGCGCCTGCCGGACCCGCTCACGAAAACAGCTCAGTAAGATTCTTACCAGCGGAAGCCGGTTGGGATGCGCGTCACCAGCAAGGGGCAGGTCACCATCCCGATCGACATCCGCGAGCGCTGCGGCATCGGACCTCATACCGAGGTCCGTTTTGTTGTGGAGAACGGCCGGGTGATCATCGAGCCCCAAACCGGCACCGGCGACCGTGGCGAAGAAGCGGTTCAGCGGCTGCGCAAAGCCCGCCTGCGCACACGCCTGAGCACCGACCAACTGCTGGCCCTCACCCGCGGCGACGAACCCTGATGGTCTTCGTGGATTCGAACGTGATCCTCGATGTGGCGACCGCTGATCCGCAGTGGAGTGACTGGAGCAGCCGTCAGCTGATTGCCGTGGTGAATCAAGGGCCAGCGCTGATCAACGCGATCGTTTACGGCGAAATCGCCTTCGCCTGCGACCGCATCGAAGACGTGGACGAGCTGCTGCCGGCCCATCTCTATGACCTTCGCCCGATCCCACGCGAAGCAGCCTTTCTGGCTGCCCGTGCCCACGCCGAGTACCGCGAGCGGGGTGGAGAGCGCTCGACGATCCTGCCGGACTTCCTGATCGGCGCCCACGCCCTGGTGGAGCGCTGTCCGCTGGTCACCCGCGATCAGCGCCGCTACCGCCAGGCCTTCCCAGGGCTGAAGCTCATCACTCCTGCTGTGGCGTAGGCTGACCCATCGCCCATCCGTTGATCGTTAGTTCGTAGATCCCATGGCCAAGCGCGTTTCCGTGGTCCTCAGCGAGGACATCCTCAGCCTGGGTAAGGACGGCGATCTGGTGGACGTGGCCCCTGGCTACGCCCGCAACTTCCTGCTGCCCCAGGGCAAGGCTGTACCTCTCACCCCCGCGGTGATGCGTCAGGTGGAGCACCGCCGCGCCAAGGAAGCCGAGCGCCAGGCCGCCCTCAAGGCTGAGGCCGTGGCCTTCCGCACCGCCCTCGACACCATCGGCCGCTTCACCGTGAAGAAGCAGACCGGCGGCGACGACGTGCTGTTCGGCACCGTGACCAACGGCGACGTGGCCGAGGCCATCGAAGCCGCCACCAAGAAGGAAGTGGATCGCCGCGACATCATCGTTCCCGAAATCCACCGCACCGGCACCTACAAGGTGCAGGTGAAGCTCCACAGCGAAGTGACCGCTGAGATCAACCTGGAAGTGGTGAGCCACTGATCCAGGCGATCTCCGCATCGGCCGCCATCCACGGGTTGCCCGCCGCGACCGTGGCGAGAGAATGGTGATCCCCTTTGCCGTCAGGCCCTGCAGGGTCTGGCGGTTTTTTGTTCCCTACCAACCCTCTTCGGCGGCATCCAGGCCATGGTGAGCGTTCCCCTCAGCAACCTCGAGCCCGAGGAGGGTCAGGGCCGCCGGCCAGGCTCCCGCGGCCGGCCCCGCGATGAGGCCAGCTTTGAGGCGATGCCCGATGGCGTGCCGCCGCAGAACCTCGAGGCCGAGGAGGCCGTGCTGGGCGGCATCCTGCTCGACCCGGATGCCATCGGCCGCGTAGCCGATGTGCTGCAGCCCGAGGCCTTCTATCTCACGGCGCACCGCGAGATCTATCGCACCGCCTTGATGCTGCACGGCCAGGGCAAACCCACCGACCTCACCGCGATGACCGCCTGGCTGGCGGACACCGGCGCCCTCGAAAAGGTGGGCGGCAGCGGCCGGCTGGTGGAACTGGTGGAGCGCACCCTCTCCACCGCCTCGATCGACCAGGTGGCGCGCCTGGTGATGGACAAGTTCCTGCGCCGCCAGCTGATCCGCTCCGGCAACGAGGTGATCCAGCTCGGCTTCGATCAGAGCAAGCCGATGGAGCAGGTGCTCGATGAGGCGGAGCAGAAGATCTTTGCGATCAGCCAGGAGAAGCCGAGCGTCGGCCTCACCCCCACCGCCGAGATCCTCACTGCCACCTTCAACGAGATCGAGAGCCGCTCGCTGGGCACAGCGGTGGCCGGCATCCCGGTGAACTTCTACGACCTGGACGCGATGACCCAGGGGCTGCAGCGCAGCGATCTGATCATCATTGCCGGCCGCCCCGCCATGGGCAAAACCGCGATCACGCTCAACCTGGCCAAGAACGTGGCGCAACTCCACCAGCTGCCGGTGTGCGTGTTCTCGCTGGAGATGAGCAAAGAGCAGCTCACCTATCGCCTGCTCGCCATGGAGGTGGGCATCGAAAGCGGCCGCCTGCGCACCGGCCGGCTGCAGCCAGAGGAATGGCCGTTGCTCGGCCAGGGGATCAGCACCCTCGGCCAGATGCCGATCTACATCGACGACAAACCCAATGCGGGCGTGCTGGAGATGCGTTCGCTCTGCCGGCGGCTGATGGCCGAATCCGGCAAGGAGCTGGGGCTGGTGGTGATCGACTACCTGCAGCTGATGGAAGGCGGCGGCTCCGACAACCGCGTGCAGGAGCTCTCGCGCATCACCCGAGGCCTCAAGCAGATGGCCCGCGAACTGAACGTGCCGGTGATCGCCCTCTCCCAGCTCAGCCGGGGCGTTGAAGCGCGCACCAACAAGCGGCCGATGCTCTCCGACCTGCGGGAATCGGGCTCGATCGAGCAGGACGCCGACCTGGTGTTGATGATCTACCGCGACGAGTACTACAACCCCGACACCCCCGATCGCGGCATCACCGAAATCATCGTGACCAAGCACCGCAACGGCCCAGTGGGCACGGTGAAGCTGCTGTTTGAGCCCCAGTTCACCCGTTTCCGCAACCTGGCGGCGTAAGCCCTCAGCAGACCAGTCGTAATACGGATAAAATGAACGTATGACACGAGGTTGGCGGCCGTGGCCCTCACCGTGCGGCTCGATCCCGAAACACAGCACTGCCTCGATGAACTCCTGAAAGGCAGCGACCAGGACAAAAGTTCGCTGGTGCGTGAGCTGATCCGTGAACGCTGGCAGCAGCAACAGAAGCAACCCACCATCACCGAGAAGCTGGGAGGGCATCCCGACCACTTCCTGGACACCCTTCCCGCCGGGAGCTCCGAGCGCTCAAGACGCCGCCAACGACTGGCCAACCATCTGGCGCAGCGCGCCGAGAGCCGCCAGGCGTGAGAAGGATTCTCGTTGATTCAGGCATCCTGCTGAGCTACTACCAGCGCAGAGAGCCTCTGCACGCAGCCGTGCTGGCGTTTTTCGATCAGACGCCAGCACAACTGATCACCTCTCCAATCTGCGTGGCAGAAGTGCTTTGGCTACTCGGCAATCCCGGCGATTCCAGAGTGCTCGCAGCCCAGAACCATCTGCTCAGAGCCGTGAGCAGCGGCGGACTTGAAGCTCCTCCCCTAGAGCCAGAGGATTACGCACGGGTGGCCGATCTCAACGAGCGCTACGCGGATCTACCGGGCGACTTCGCTGATCTCACCTTGGTCTGCCTGTCTGAACGGCTGCAGATCGCAGAAATCCTCACCCTCGACAGCGACTTCGAGGTGTACAGGCGCTTCCGGCGCGAACCCTTTCAGCGCATCCAGCTCGGCTGAGAGCTTCGGAGAGCAGACCCACCAGCGCATAGCGTTTCGCTATGCTTTCAGCAGTACGCCGTGTTGTGCCGTGGCCAAGCAAAGCGTCACGGTGCGCGTGGAACCTGAGCTGGTGCGCTGGTTCCGGGAAGAAGCACACATCCCTTTGGGCGAGGCGGTGAACGAGGCTCTGCGGGGACTGCAGCAGCGACTGCTCAGCGAGCAACTGCAGCAGCGCATCGACCGGGAACTCGCCGAAGGCGAAGCACTGGTGAGCGAAGCGGATCTGAGCTACTGGGATCAGCTCAGCGATGCCTGAGACCTCGGAACGCTTTGAACCCGGCAGCGTGTTGATCCGCCGGGCTGACCGTGAGGGTGGCGACGGGAAGCTCCGCCCATGCGTGGTGATCTCCAGCTCTGCCAGAGGACGCGACGCAACAGCGGAGACCGTGCTCGTGGTGCCACTGACGTCGGACACCGATGGGAAGCAGCGCTTACCAATGCCGGTGATCGCACCGGATCCGGGCAATGGCCTACTGCAACGTTCAGCTGCCATGTGCGGACGCGTGAGCTGCATCCGCAAGGCGCGTCTCAACCAACGGATCGGCGCCATTCATCCTCAGGAGCTGCGCCGCGTGCGGCTGGGGGTGGCCGCGGTGATCGGCCTCAGCGACCTGCTCACGGCAGCAAGCCTGCAGCGCGAAGCGCGGCAATAGAGAATTGCCTGATGCCCTTCACCACCCCGCCCACCGAACACTTCGACGTGATCGTCGTGGGGGGCGGCCATGCGGGCTGTGAGGCAGCGATCACGGCGGCGCGGCTGGGCTGCTCCACCGCTCTGTTTTCGCTCAACCTCGACCGGATTGCCTGGCAACCCTGCAACCCGGCGGTGGGCGGCCCGGCCAAGAGCCAGCTGGTGCATGAGGTGGATGCCCTCGGCGGCGTGATCGGCCGCCTCGCCGATGCCACTGCCCTGCAGAAGCGCATCCTCAACGCCAGCCGCGGCCCGGCGGTATGGGCCCTGCGCGCCCAGACCGACAAACGCCAATACGCGCGCCAGATGCTGCAGCTGCTGCAGCACACCCCCAACCTCGCCCTGCGCGAAGCGATGGTGACGGGGCTCGAGCTGGAGGGAACACCCGGCGAAGACGCACGCGTCGCCGGCGTGCGCACTTACTTCGGAAGCACCTACAGCGCCGGCGCCGTGATCCTCACCGCCGGCACCTTCCTGGGCGGGCAGATCTGGGTGGGCAACCAATCGATGAGCGCCGGCCGCGCCGGTGAGCAGGCCGCCGAAGGCCTAACTGAAGCCCTGGAGGCCCTGGGCTTCCAGATGGGTCGCCTCAAGACCGGCACCCCAGCCCGGGTGGACCGGCGCAGCATCGCCCTCGATCAACTCGAAGAGCAACCCAGCGACGCCCACGGGCGCTACTTCTCCTTTGATCCGGCCAGCTGGGTGAGCGGAGAGCCGATGAGCTGCCACATCACCCGCACCACGGCCGCCACCCATCAACTGATTCGCGACAACCTGCATCTCACCCCGATCTACGGCGGCTTCATCGACAGCAAAGGCCCCCGCTATTGCCCCTCGATCGAAGACAAGATCGTGCGCTTCGCCGACAAGGACTCGCACCAGATCTTCCTGGAACCGGAAGGGCGCGACACCCCCGAGATCTACGTGCAGGGCTTCTCCACCGGCCTGCCGGAGCGGCTGCAGCTGGAGCTGCTGCGAACGCTGCCCGGCCTGGAGCAGTGCGTGATGCTGCGGCCCGCCTATGCGGTGGACTACGACTACCTGCCCGCCACCCAGCTGCGGCCCAGCCTGGAGACCAAACGGGTGCAGGGGCTCTATTCAGCCGGCCAGCTCAACGGCACCACCGGCTACGAGGAAGCCGCCGCCCAGGGTCTGGTGGCCGGCCTCAACGCCGTGCGCCAGCTGCGCCACCAGGAGCCGGTGCACTTCCCGCGGGAGGGCAGCTACATCGGCACGATGATCGACGATCTGATCACCAAGGACCTGCGCGAGCCCTACCGGGTGCTCACCAGCCGCAGCGAATACCGGCTGGTGCTGCGGGGAGACAACGCCGACCGGCGCCTCACACCCCTGGGCCGCGAGCTCGGCCTGATCGACGATCGGCGCTGGGAGATCTACACCCGCAAACAGGAGGCGATCGCCGCCGAAACCCGGCGCCTGGACACGGTGCGCCTCAAGGTGAGCGATCCAGCGGCCGCGGCCGTGGTGGAGCAAACCGGCGCGGCGATCAAGGGCTCGATCACCCTGGCCGATCTGCTGCGCCGCCCCGGCTTTCACAGCGCCGATCTGGTGCGCCATGGTCTGGCTGATGCCGACCTGCCGCTCGACGTGCGCGAGGGCGCCGAGATCGACATCAAATACAGCGGCTATCTGGCCCGCCAGCAGCAGCAGATCGATCAGGTGAAGAAGCAGGAACACAAGGCGATTCCCGCGGGGATCGACTACGCCGCGATCGGCACCCTTTCGCGCGAGGCGCGTGAGAAACTCGCGGCGGTACAGCCCGTGAACCTGGGGCAGGCTTCACGCATACCAGGGGTGAGCCCCGCGGATGTCACCGCTCTGATGTTGTGGCTGGAGCTGGAGGCTCGCCGCCAGAAGCTCGTCAACAGCGCCCAGGATCGATAAGGTGCGGCTCACATCACAACGCCGCGCTGAGCTGCAGTTGTGCCGCGGTTGATCAGCCGACACCACGTCACTTGAGCGCATCTCGACCCACCAACACCTCGCGGGCCTATTGGGAGCTCAAGGCCGAGCAGGTGATGGATCGGGTGTTCGAGAACGCCGGCCGCAGCAGCGCGGCGCCGCTCCCCGCCCACCAGAGCACACCGGCTCCACAGCAGATCGGCGCGGCAGAACACGAGCCGATCGAGGTGGAGGTGCGCGAGAGCCACTGGCTCCGGCAGCTGAAGCCCTGGCAGCTGGCCGGAGCGGGGCTGGCCTGCATGGGCCTGCTGGGCGGGCTTGGCCTCTGGCATGGCTGGAGTGAGGCCCGCAACGACCTGCGCCAGGAGCGCAATCTGCGCCTGCTGGAAGGCATCCGCAGCCTCGAGAGCGCACCCGCCCTCAGCGAGACAGCGGCGCCCAAGCCCAGCGGCGATGGGCTGCCGCCACCACCACCGAGCGAACCCTGGATCGAGGAACTCAGCCAGCTGGAGGGAGGCGCTCCAACGGCCGTGACGCCCTTGCAGGTGCCCCTCACCGGCACCCTGCAGGCTCCGGCACCGGCAGCCACCGCCAGTGCAGCAGCTCCGGCCAGCTCCGGAGGGGCGACCCCCGAGCTGCTGGGGGTGGTGCAGATCCCCGGCAAACCGGGCTCCGCCATCTTCCAGCTGGGGGGCAGCTCCACCAATGCACTGGTGGGCGAAATGATCGGCAGCAGCGGCTGGAAGCTGGTGTCCACCAGTGGCGACAGCGCCGTGATTGAACGCGGTGGAACCAGCCGCCGCGTCAGCATCAGCAGTGGTTTCTAGGGGGCCGGCGGGCCCTCAACCCTGCGCTGATGGCCCCCACTCCGCTCTGGCCCTCTCCGGTTCCGCTGTGGCAGGCCGCTCCGGAAGCTGTGGCCGCTGGGCTATCCGGCCAGCGCGAGGAGGATCACCGTGCTCTGAGCGGCCCCTGGCGGCTGCTGCTGCTGGGCGATGGCAGCCCCACACGGCACTTGCAATCGCTCACCGGCATTGCGGTGGACGTGGAGGTGATTGCCATGGAAGCCGATGCCGACCTCAGCCATGAAGCTCCACCCGAGGTGAGCGAACTGGATCGACCCTGGCTGCGCCGCCAGGTGTGGCTGCGCTGCGGCAGCCACACCCTCGCCTGGGCGGAGAGCTGGTGGAACCAGGCGGAAGCCGAACGCCATCTGCAGGAGCGCCATCAGCCGATCTGGCGGAGCCTCACCGCCAAGCGGGCGGAGCTTTACCGCGAGGTAGATGGCCTGGCGCTCGTGGAGGCTCCGGCACTGGTGGCGGGCTTTGGCCGGCCTGGGCCCTACTGGAGCCGCCACTACCGCTTTTTCCGCGGCGGGCGCGAACTCACCGTGATCCGGGAGGTGTTCTCACCGGAACTGGAGCGCTGGCTGGGGCCCGCACAACACACACCTTCATAACGTTTCCCAACAAAGGCTACGAGTGGCTACAAAAACAACTTGACAGCTTGCACGGGTATGTGCTGGGAACAGCATGTGATCACTTTCCAAGGACCCATGCTCCACCTGATCCGCGGCAGCCAAGCCCCTCCTGCGGCCACCACCGAACCCCAGTGGCTGTCTCTCACCGACCTGGGGCGCATCTACGGCATCTCGGCTGTGCACTGTGGACGCCTGCTCAGCGAAGCGGGGCTGCGCGATGCCAACGGCCAACCCAGCCGCCATGCCTTGCGCAGCGGCTGCGCCATCCGGGGGCACCAGCCCCATGCCCATGGCCCCACCCAATGGCATCGCAGCCATTGCCAGGCTGTGTTTCAACGGGCCGGCTTCGAGCCGATCCAGCGCACCACCCTGGTGCAGCAATGGGCCCAACTGCTCAGCGCCCTCACCGAAGGATCACCCTCGATCAGCACCAGCGCCGCCGATATGGCGGAAGACCTCCCCGGTGAACTGGTCGACCCCGTCAACGCCGAGCTCCGCCAGATCGGCTGCAGTTTTCAAGTGGCCGAGCGCGGCCACGCCCGTCACCACCGTCAATCGAGTCGGCGGCGCGAGGAGCGCGGCACAGCACGGCCGCTCTGAGCCCGCGGCGCAGGAGAGTCAGCCTCATCCAGGGGCTCCCCAGCCGTCGAACCGCGGCGTTGCCAACGGCTCACCGTGAAGCTGTCTTCATCGGGCCACCCCTCCGCCTCAGGCGCCACGGCCGGGCGGGCGGGCTGCCGGCGGGAGATCGCCTGGAGCGGTTCACGACGCGCCGGACGCGCCTGCGGCACGGGCTCCTGCCTGGGCTGGGGCTGCTCCCAGGATTCGCGCCAGCCCTCCTCGTCCTCCAGGAGCCAATCGAGCTTGTCTTCCACCCAACGGCCGAGGTGATCCAGCTTCAGGCCGCCGGCGCGCCCCCCGGGCCGTGATCCAGGCCGCGCGCCCGACACGCCATCCACCAGCTGACGCCCCGCCGACACCCACTGATCGAGGCGCTGCTCCAGGCGAGGTTCCGGCCGGCGCGGGCTGCGGCGCTCGGGGCGCTCATCACGCCAGTCGTTGTAGGCATCCACCATCCGCTCAGGCTAGAGGCCCTGCCCGAGGCGATCAGCGCTGCAACCGGCGAGCCCGCAGCCAGCGCTCACGCGCCAGCCCCACCAGGGCGATGCTCACCCCGCTGAACTGCAGTGCCCACAACGCGGTGCCCATGGCGGCAACCTAGGCGGCCGCAGGCGTGAACACCAGCTGACAACTGGCATGCCAGCGACCGCCGTGCAGGCGCTCACAGCACAAGCGACAGGCCACCCCCGGGCGACGGCGGCGATAGGGAGACGTCAAACCACAACTGGGGCACGACGCCAGCCAACGGGCCGGTTCGCTGGGCACCGGGAAGCGGTGGCGCACGCTCACCTCAAAGGCCTGTTGGGCCTGATTGATCGCCGCCATCCGTGCCCGGAAGTGGGGGCCATGCACTTCATCAGCCCGCACCACCCGATGCACCCAGGCATGAATCATTTCGTGGCAGAGGGTGCTGAGGGTGGCCTCCTGCGGCAAGGGCTCCAGCAGCGGCCGCGACAGCACGATCTCGCTGATCGGCCGGCCTTGGCGGTCATGGCCAAAGCGGTACAAGCCGGCGCTGCGGCGCATCCGCCCGTCGCTCCAGCGCACCGTGACCAGCGCCAGCCCCTCGGGGCTGGCCAAGGATCCCTCGAAATGCTCGCGGTTGAGGCGATGAAACAGAGGCAGCAGCGGAACAAGGGGCACGCTCAGAGCTGACTGCAGCCGCAGCAGTCTGGCTGGTCCTGCAGAATCAGCCCCACTCCTCTCCGCGCGCCCATGGACGGACAACTGGTGCAGTCGATCGGCACCAAGGCCCTGCTCGCCGGCGCCGGCAGCTTGCTCCTCTACTGGACGATCAACGCCGTGAAGCTGGTGTTGAACGCGCGCGGGATCAATCCGGTGATCAAGCAGTTCTTCACCCAGGTGGCTTCAGGCCGCGTGGATGCTGCCTATCTGCTCACCACCAAGAACTACCGCTCCCACGTGAACCGGCAGCAGTTCATCCGCTTCCTGGCGGGCCTGCAACTGAACAAGTACCGCAACCTCAAGTCGGGCCGGCCCCGCATCCAGGAAGACCAGATCACCCTCACGGTGAAGCTGAAGGCCGAGAACAACGATGAGCTGCCCCTCGATTTCACCTTCGTGAAGGTGGAGGAGGACTGGAAGGTGGACCGCATCCAAAAAGCCGCCGCCTGAACCCAGCCAGCCCGTGAGCAGCAGCACCGCCGCCTCCGCCGCCAGCCGCGCCACGGAACTGCGGCGACTGCTCAATCACGCTGCCCACGCCTACTACGTGCTGGATGCTCCCGAGATGGAGGATCCGGTCTACGACCGCCTCTACCGGGAACTGCTCGAGCTGGAGCAGGCCCATCCCGAGCTGATCGCTCCCGACAGCCCCACCCAGCGGGTGGGCGGGGCGCCGGCTCAGGGCTTCCAAAGCGTGCGCCATCGCATCGGCCTGCTCAGCCTCGACAACGCCTTCAACACTGAAGATCTGGAGGCCTGGTACGCGCGGCTCCTGAAGGTGCTCGACCGCGAGCCAGCCGAGGGGAGGCCCATCCCAGCCCTGCCGATGGTGGGCGAGCTCAAGATCGACGGCAACGCCCTGGCCCTCAGCTACGAGCACGGCGTCCTGGTGCGGGCCGCCACCCGCGGCGACGGCGAACAGGGCGAAGAGATCACGGCCAACGTGCGCACGATCGGATCGGTGCCCCTGCGGTTGCAGCTCGAGCACCCACCGGAGTGGATGGAGGTGCGGGGGGAGGCCTTCATCCCCGATGGCACCTTCGCCGCCATCAACGCGGAACGGGAGGCTCGCGGAGAAGCCCTGTTCGCCAACCCCCGCAATGCCTGCGCCGGCACCCTGCGCCAGCTCGATCCCAAGGTGGTGGCGGCGCGCCGCCTGGATTTCTTCGCCTACACCCTGCATCTACCACCGGGCTGGCCAACCTCCGGCGCCGATGCACAGCTACCCACCAGCCAATGGGAATCGCTGCAGTGGCTCCAGGCCGCCGGCTTCAAGGTGAATCCCAACGCCGAGCTACTGCCGGATCTGGCGGCCGTGGAGGCTTTCTTTGAGCGCTGGGATTCAGGGCGCCGCCAGCTCGATTACGCCACCGACGGCGTGGTGGTGAAGCTCAACGACCTGCAGCTGCAGGATGCCGCCGGCTTTACCCAAAAGGCCCCGCGCTGGGCCATCGCCCTCAAATACCCCGCTGAGGAAGCCCCGAGCAAACTGCTGCGGCTGGCCTGCCAGGTGGGCCGCACGGGGGTGGTGACTCCCGTGGCGGAATTTGAGCCCGTGCCCTTGGCTGGCACGAGCGTGAGCCGCGCCACCCTGCACAACGCGGATCGCCTGGTGGAGCTCGACCTCCACGCCGGCGACACGATCGTGGTGCGCAAAGCCGGCGAGATCATCCCCGAGGTGGTGCGGGTGCTGGCGGAGCTGCGCCCGGCGGGAGCTCGCCGGCTCGAACTGCCCCACACCTGCCCGGAATGCAGCTCAGAGCTGGTGCGTGAGGAAGGGGAAGCGGCCACCCGCTGCGTGAACAGCAGCTGCCCGGCGATCCTGCGCGGCGCCCTGCGCCATTGGGTGAGCAAGGGTGCCTTGGATGTGGATGGCCTGGGCAGCAAGTTGATCGAGCAGCTGGTGGATCGGGGCCTCGTGGGCTCGATCGCCGATCTCTACCGGCTCGATGGCGCGCTGCTGGCCAGCCTGGAGCGGATGGGCCAAAAGAGCGCCGACAACCTGGTGGCGGCGCTGGAAGCCTCCAAGGCCCAGCCCTGGCACCGGCAGCTCTACGGGCTGGGCATCCATCACGTGGGTGAGGTGAATGCCAAAGCACTGGCAAAGGCCTTCCCCAGCGCCGCGGAGCTGGCCACCGCTGCCACCGAAACGCCAGAGCTGATCACGGCCGTGTATGGCATCGGCGGCGAGATCGCCCAGAGCCTGCAGCAGTGGTTCGCCACCCCCGCCAACCAGGCGCTGCTGGGGGAACTGGAGCGCCTGGGCTTCTCCCTGGCCAGCAGTGAAGAGGAACTGGCGGTGGCTGCGGAACGGGCCTCAGGGGCCAGCAGCGCCTTGAACGGCCAAACGTTTGTGCTCACCGGCACGCTGCCCTCCCTCAGCCGCAGCGAAGCCAAGGCGCTGATCGAAGCCGCCGGCGGCAAGGTGAGCGGCTCGGTGAGCAAGAAAACCAGCTATGTGGTGGCCGGCGAGGAGGCCGGCAGCAAGCTCAGCAAAGCCGAAAGCCTGGGCGTCACGGTGCTGGATGAGGCAGGGCTGAAGGCCCTGCTCACGGCTGCCTGATCAGGATCCGGGGCAGGCGCTCAACGGAAGCCAGCCCGGTTCACAGGTCCGCCGGCATTGGGGCCCACGCCTGGGCCTGCCGCTGGGCGCACGCCCGCGCCTGGAGCGCCATAGCCAACGCCGGGCGTGGGATTCACCACCGGACCGCCCGGAGCAGCAACCGGCCGGCCATACCCACGAGCTGGAGCGGCCTCCACCTCCACGCAGCCAAGCGGAATACCAGGGCCAGTGCACACCACAGCGGCCTGAACGGCACCAGCGGTGAAGGCTGTGGCAGCCAGAGCGCCCGCGCTAGCGAGCCAGCACGGGAGCAGACAACGAGCCATGGAGGAGGGCCTCAGAGCCTCGATCCTGCCAGCGGCAGCGGATGGACGCCATTCTGGTGCTGTGCCAGGGCAACGCTGCGATGACGCCACCCGCCATCCACCGCTGGATCAAAACAGACTGCGGCCGGGCCAAATACGCCGAGTTGGCCGCACGGCCAGGAGCCATGGCCCGTGTTCGTCTGGCGTGGTTTGTGCTGATCGCCGCCCTGCGCGACTGGCGGCTGCCGGATCAGCCCGGCGGCTCCGCCTCCTGAAGCGCCTTGCGGGCCGCCCGGCCCACCAGCCACACCACGGCCAGCGTGGCCAGGATGCCGATGATGCGCAAAGCCCAGGTGGCCGGGTCGGCCTCGCCGCTGAGCACCTCGCCGAAGCGGGCCACATCACCGGCCAGCGCTCCCAGAGCGCAGAACAAGATCGTGCCCGGCAGGATGCCGATCAGGCCGATCGTGTAATCCCGCAGGCTCACCTCACTGAGGCCATAGGCGAGGTTGAGCAGCGAAAAAGGGAAGGCCGGCGAAAGGCGGGTGAGGAGCACCAGCTTCAGGCCCTCACGGCTCACGGCCCGCTCCACCGCCTGCAGCTTCGGGAGCGCGGCAAGCCGTCGCTGCGCCCAGCCGCGGAACCAGGTGCGCCCCAGCAGAAACGCCGCTTCCGCGCCGAGGGAGGCCCCCACGAACACGATCAGACTTCCCCACCAAGTGCCGTAGAGGGCACCGGCCAGCATTGAGGCCCACACACCTGGCAAGAGCAGCGTCACCCAGAGGGCATAGAGGGGCACAAAGGCGATGGCGCCGGCGGGCGACTGGAGCGCAGGCAACAGTTCCGTCCAGTCCTGGGCAAAAACAGCCATGGGGATGGCCATGGGCTCGTACTCGCTGGCGAACAACGCCCCTACCGTGCCAGCCCCCGCACGCTGCGAAGGCCAAACGGGCACAACCGCTGCCCACGGTCACCACGGGCCGGCAGCGCAGCTGGTGGCCAAGCATGCCCGCGCCGGCAGCGAGGGAGCGCGGCGACGAGGCCAACACGCCAACACCAGCCCCCCGACTGGAGCCTGTTGCGCACCAGAACTCACTGCTGTGAGGCGACGACGGACCGAGAAACAGCCACAAAAATGACCACTAGGATCATGGAATGGACATTTCCGTGACGCAATTCCGCGCGCAGTGCCTTGAGCTGATCCGGCAGGTGGAAGCCGGAGGCGAAGAGGTCCGCATCCGCCGCCATGGACGCGTGGTGGCCAGGCTCAGTCCAGCCCCCGGCCGCGCCCTGGAAGGGAAACCACCCTGGCAGGCCCTGCATGGATCGGGACAACTCCACGTTGCACCCGAAGACTCCGTCCTCTCGAACAGTGACTTCTCGGCCTTGCAGTGAAGGCCCTGCTGGATACCCACATCTGGATCTGGTGGCTGCTGGGGAGCGATCGCCTGAGCGCGAGAGAGCGACAAGCGCTCGATCAGCTGGCGCGCGATGGGAACGCCTACCTGTCAGCGATGAGTCTCTGGGAAGCGCAGATGCTCCATAGCAAGGGCCGCCTCAGCCTGGATCGGTCGTTCTCGCTCTGGCTGGAGCAGGCCGCTTCGCCAGAGATTGTGAAACTTCTGCCCTTGGATGTGGATGTGGTGATCACCGTGGATCGGCTTCCACCTGAGTTTCACGGCGACCCTGCCGATCGCTTGATCGCTGCCACCGCAAGAGTGCACGATCTGGTCCTGGCCACGCATGACCGGACCATCCGCTCCAGCGGTGTCGTGCCGATCTGGACGCCACTGGATTGAAGAGCAGCACGCAACCCTGGCTGGCTGACAACAGCGAAAACTCTGCGCACCTTGCAGACAGAAGCCCGCGCTACAGCCATGGCCGAAACCGCTGATCTGCCGCTGAGTGCAACGGGAGCGGATCAGACCGCCACCGCCAGCCCCCTAAGCAGCTGGAGCGAGCCGTGGACGGTGGAGCTGAAACAGCTACAGCAACGCCAGGCCAGCTTTCCCACCCTGCAGTCGTTCAGTGCCGGACAGACCAGCTCCGGTGAATGGGTGCTGATCGGCGGACGCACCAACGGTCTGCACAACTTCACGCCTGATGGGAAGGCCAACTTCCCGCCCTCCCATCAGAACGAACGCATCTGGGTGTACGACCCCGTGAAGGAGCGCAGCTGGTCGCGGCCGCTGGCGAAATCCGGCCTGGGCTCCGGCAAGCAGCTGTCGCTCTCCACCACCAACGCCCAGCAGTTCCAACAGGGTGACGTGCTCTTCCGGGTAGGGGGCTACGTGTATGACGACGCGACCCAGAGCTTCTCCACCCGCAACCGCCTCTCCGCCATCCAGCTGGATGATCTGGCCGCCTGGGTGAAGCAGCAAACCCGGCGCCTACCGAAACACAGCGTTCTCTCGGTGGCGGGCGAGGCGCTGCAGGTGAACGGGCAGAACACCCACCTCTTCGCCGTGACCGGCGGCGAGATGCTGGAGGGCGAGAACAAGAATCAGGCTCAGTTGATCTTCGGGCAGGACTTCTCAGGCGGCTACACCCCAGGCAGCAATGGGCTGTACACCGAACAGGTCCGCAACTTCGACATCCGCTACAAGCCCGAGCAGGGCAAGCTGAGCTACCGACTCAACAGCGTTTCTCGTCCCGACGAGGCCAAATATCACCGGCGTGACCTGAACATCGTCAACCAGCTGAAGCAAACGGCCGATGGCGAACTGAGCCGCCACGGTGAAGCTCTCGGCGGTGTGTTTTATGACGGCGAAGGGGTGTGGACCGTTCCGGTGCAGATCGATCTGCTCACTGGCCAACCCACCATGGCCAGTGCCGACAACCCCGCCACCTTCCGGCAAGGCATCAACCAGTACACCGCCGCCAATCTGGGGCTGTATTCCCGCGGTGAAGACAGCCAGACCAGCCTGATCTTCGGCGGCATCTCCGCGATCACACTCGACCCCTCGGGTCAGCCCTATTACGTGAACCGGGAGAACAACCCAGATCTGGCGCCGTCGTATCCCTTCACCTCCCAGATCGCCGCAATCAAGCGCAACGCTGACAACAGCTGGACACAATCCCTGGCCGGCAGCTTCCCCAGCCTCACGAACGCCGCAGGAGAGCCGCTCACCTATGGCGCCTCCTCGGCCTTCATCCCCCTGGCACCGAGCCAGGACCGGCGCGTGCGCTACCTCGCCGACGGCGTGGTGGATCTGGATCGCCTGCAACGCCGCACCCGAGCTGGCGAATCAGTGCTGGTGGGCTATGTGGTGGGCGGTATCGAATCGCAGGTGGCCAACGACTTCAACGACCTCAGCACCTACGGCAGCTCCAACTACACCGTGGCTTCGGGTGAAATCTTCAAAGTGATGATCACGCCCAACTGAACGATCACGCCGACTCCACCCAGTTCTCAATCGTGAGATCGGAGTAAGCCTGAAAATCGGAGGGATTGTTGGTCACCAGCACCACACCCAGGGCCAGAGCGTGGGCAGCAATCAGCTTGTCGAGCGCATCACGGCGCCGCTCGCGGCTGAGCCAGCGCACCGGGCCATAGGCACGAGCCGCACGGGCATCAAACGGAGCCACAGGCACCTCCAGCAAAAAGCTGTGCAAAGCCGCACGATTGGCCGCTGCAGCATCACCGGAAGCCACAACGCCATACTCCAGCTCCGCGGCGGTGATCGCCGAAATCACCACTTCACCCACACGGCAGCGCGCAAAACGTTCCGCCACCTGAGGCGGCTGCTGTTTCATCAGGTAGATGCAGATGTTGGTATCGAGGAGATAGAGCGGTTTCAGGCTCAAAACGCTTCCCGCTCGCTCTGCTCCTGATCGCCACGACCCGCAGCCATGAAATCGGGCGAGAAGCGGGCCAACGCCTCCAGCGCTCCCCGGATCGGGCGTCCTGCCGGCCGGATCCGCAGCTCATCGCCCACGCGCTCGATCTCCAGCTCGAGGTCGTTGCGCGCGTAGGCGAGCTCTGCCGGGATCCGCACCGCCTGCGAGTGGCCGTTGCGAAACAGACGCGTTGTGGTCACGACGCCCACGCCCAGATGTACGCGTACACCTTAGGCAACTGAAGCGGCTCAGCCCAGATCAGCCAGGCGCTTGCGGGCCAGCTCGGCCTGGGCTTCCGCTTCCGCCAGGTTGGCCTTGCACTCCGCCACCACCTCCGGCGGCGCTTTGTCCGCGAAGTTGGGATTGGCGAGACGGCCGGCCAGGCCCTTGATCTCCTTCTCGGCCTTGGCGATGTCCTTCTCCAGACGGGCGCGCAGGGCTTCGAGATCCACCAAGCCCTCGATCGGCAACACCACCTGCAGCTCACCGCTCACACCGGCCAGGGCCTTGGTGGCGGGGTTGGCGTCCGCCGCGGCCGGATCCAGCACCTCCACCCGCTCGGCGCGGGTGAGGGCGGTGATGTCGGCGGTGGCGGCCGTGAGCACCGCTGCCAGCTCGGGGCGACCCGAAACAAAGCGCACCGGCACGCTCTGGCTGGGCTTGAGGCCGGCCACCGCCCGCAGGTTGCGCACCACGCGGATCGCCTCGATCAGCTCAGCGAAGGAGGCCTCGAGGTTGTCGTCGAGTCGAGCCTGATCCAGCTCAGGCCAGGGCTGCAAGGCCAGGAAGGTGGTGTCCGGCTCGCCGGTGAGGCCATGCCAGAGCTCTTCGCTCAGGTGTGGCATCAGCGGATGCAACATCACCAGCAGGGCATTGAGCACCTTGGCGAGCACCTGGCACGCCGTGCGCTGATCAGCAAGCGCCGACTCACGGGCAGCACCCTCCAGCTCAGCCGGCACCTGCAGGCGCCGCTTGATCAGCTCCACGTACCAGTCGCACACCTCGTTCCAGGCGAACTCGTAGAGGCCTTTCGACGCCTCACCCAGGCCATAAGCGCCGTAACGCTCAGCGGTTTCCCGATTCACCCGCGCCAGCCGCGAGAGGATCCAGCGATCCGCCAGCTGCAGGGCGGCCGGATCCGGCTCACCCAGAGAGGCGGGTGTTTCGCCATCCAGGTTCATCAGCGCAAAGCGCGTGACGTTCCAGAGCTTGTTGGCGAAGTTGCGCGAGGCCTCCACCGTGGCGGAGGTGTCGGATTTGCGGTCGTAGTCGAGGCGGATGTCCTGACCCGCACCGGCCACCTCACGCACCAGGGCGAAGCGCAGGGCATCGGCCCCATAGCGATCGATCAGCAGCAGCGGGTCGATGCCGTTACCCGCCGATTTGCTCATCTTGCGGTTGTTCTCATCCCGCACCAGGCCGTGGATGTAGACGTCCTGGAAGGGCATCTGCCCCGTGAAGGCGCCGGCCATCATCGTCATCCGGGCCACCCAGAAAAAGATGATGT
>VGPP01000014.1 GCA_016882585.1 Cyanobacteria bacterium M_surface_7_m2_037 | reverse complement strand
CCGGTCATGGCGTTTGAGGCGGTGTGTGAGGAGGCAAGCGAGCAGCCGCGCTGCTTGACCTGTCACCAGCCAAATCCGATCGGCCAGACGAAGGGTGACTGAACCTGGATCAGGATCTGACCAGATGTGACTGTTTGCTGAATGGGACCAGTGCTACAAGCAACGTTGTGATCACCTATTGCCTTGTCGCCGCAGGGAAGTGTGGCGTTGGTTCTTGTCGCAGCGCATCCTCCCGCGACTGCGTTGGCAGCAAGAGGGCCCCGCGAGAGTGAGCCGAACTTGATGTCATCTGCTGAAGCGTCATGACTGGTTTTGTTGCTGGTCGCACGCCAGAGCGATCACATTGAGGCCGACTGTCACCAAGCGCCAACCACACCATGAGCGATCGACGCAGCAGGCCGCTGGCGGTGCCCTTCCTCGGTGTTCTCGCCAGCCTGCAATTGATCGATCCCGTTGTGGCTAACACCGCACTGGTGAAGGCAAGTCAGTCTCTAGAGATGCATGGCGCCACGTTGGCTCTGGCCGCAAGCATCTCCACCTTGGCTCAGGCAGCCACTGTGCTGCTGCTGGGCTTTCTGGGCGATCGCTTCAGGCGCAAGCAAGTGTTGATGGCCGCCTTGGCGTTGGCGATCGCCGGGGATGGCATCGCCCTGGCGGCGCCGCATGCAGCCCTGTTTCTCCTGGGCCGAGCCCTGGCGGGCATCGCCGTGGGCGGTGTGCTCGTGCTGTCGTTTGCGGCTGTGCGCTGCGTGAGCCAACCCCAACAACTGGGCAAGGCGTTGGGAGTGTGGAATCTGCTGATCCTCGCCACCTTCCTCGCCGGCTCACTGTTGGGTGGGGTGTTGGCCGACAGCAGCTGGCGCCTCGCCCTGGGATTGGTGCCCCTGATCGCCCTGCTCTGCCTGGCGTTCTTGCCATCGCTGTTGCCGGAGATGCCCGCCAACAACGAGCTCAGAGCCGATTGGCGAGGCCTGGTGAGCATCGGTGGGGCGATGGTGCTGGTTCTAAGCGGTGTGAGCCATGCCGTGAGCGGCGTGACCTCACCCCAGTTCCTGGTACCAACCTTCACAGGAGTGGCGCTGTTCGGGCTGCATGGGCTGATCGAGCGCCGGCGGCAGGAGCCGATCTTCCCGGTGTTGCTGTATGGGCGCGGATGCTTTGTGGCAGCGATCGTGAGCGGGATTGCCTTCAACTTCGCCTGGGCTGTGGTGCAACTGCAAACGAGCAATTTCTGGCAGTTGGTGCAGCGCTACAGCACGGGGCAGGTGGCTCTGGCACAGCTCCCCCTGCTCGTCTCGGCAGGGGTGGGTGTGGTGCTCGCGGGGCGCGTGATGCAGCCGGGCCGCCGCACCACACAACTGGTGGCGGCAGGGATGGCATCCCTGGTGATCGGACTGTTGTTGTTGGGGCTGGTGCGCGCTGAGAGTTCTTACAGCTCGCTTGGCGTCGCGTTGGTGCTGGTGGGCATGGGCTTCGGCTTGATCTCCGTTCCCCAGGCGGCGCTGTTCGTACAGGAAGCTCCGGCGCGCTCGCTCGGTTCGGTAACGGCCTTTCGCACCACCACCGGGCAGTTGGGCTTCGCCCTGGGGTTTGCCTCTAGCGGTGCGATGGTGAACGGCTTCGGGTTCGCCAGCCTGCGCGCTCGCATGCTGCAGCTGGGCTCCAGCCCGATCCAGAGCCGCGAACTCGAGAGCCTGTTGCGGGAGGCCCTCAGTGGAGGCAGGCTCAGCCAACCTGGCGGTGCAGGATCAAACGCCATTCAGGTGATGAGCGAGGCCTACGCCAGTGGGCTGGCGGGAACCATGGTGGGCGTCGCTCTGATCGTGGGCTTGCTTGGTGCCATCAGCCTGTTCTTGCTGGTGATCGGCCATCGGCAACAACACCCATTGGGACAACCAACTAACCAAGGTCAGTCGTAGCGTGCAGGCAAGATGCAGCGAAGCGCTGGCCCACGATGGCGGACTCTCAGACGCAAGCCCCAACAGCTCTTTCGCCTGAGCACCAACGGCTTGCGGAAGCTGACCAAGGCCAACAGCCATGGAGAAAGTGGGGGCCCTATCTCAGCGAACGGCAATGGGGCACAGTGCGAGAAGACGACAGCCCCGATGGCAATGCCTGGGAGTCATTTAGTCACGATCAGGCCAGATCACGTGCCTACCAATGGGGTGAAGATGGCCTGGCCGGCATCAGCGATGACCACCAGCGGCTTTGCTTCGCCTTGGCCCTCTGGAACGGCAAAGATCCGATCATTAAAGAGCGCTTGTTTGGCCTCATCAATAGCGAAGGAAACCACGGAGAAGACGTTAAAGAATACTACTACTACCTGGATTCGACCCCAACGCATTCCTACATGCGTTACCTCTACAAATATCCACTCAATGCTTACCCATACGACGATCTCGTCGCCACCAACAAAGCCAGAACGCGATACGAACAAGAATATGAACTGATCGATACAGGGATCTTTGACAATAACGAGTATTGCGATGTTGAAGTTCAATACGCCAAAGCCGGCCCAGAGGATCTCCTGATCCAGATCACGGTGCACAACCGCTCCGCGCAAACGGTCAAGCTGGCTGTTTTGCCTACGCTCTGGTTTCGCAACACGTGGGCCGACGGGAGCAGCCCTAAGCCCTTAATCAGCCGACGGTCCAGCGAAGCAGGCCCAGCCATGCTGGATGCGGCCCACCCTGAGCTCGGTATGTTCACCCTCACCTGCCATGGCGCGGATGAGCTTGTCTTTACCGACAACGAAACCAACACCGAGCGCCTGTTCCAACAACCCAACCAATCCCCATACACCAAATGCGGCATCAACCGCTATGTGGTGCATGGCGAAACAGCAGCGGTGAACCCAGCCGAGCAAGGCACCAAAGCAGCGGCGATCTACAACCTCGCGATTGGTGCTCATGCCTCCAGCACAATCCGGTTGCGGCTCAGTCAATCAGTAACTGAAACATATACCAGCGATGCCGCTCAAGGCTTTGATCAGATCTTGGAGCGCAGGCAACAGGACTGTGAGGCATTTTACGCCTGTGTGATGCCAGCTGGCTTGAGTACCGAGCAACAACTTGTGTTTAGGCAAGCCATGGCAGGCATGCTGTGGTCAAAACAGTTCTACAACTACGACATCTCGCCTTGGCTCCAGCAGCGCGGCATTGATCCACTGGGTGACAACAATGCCCAGAGTTTCAGGAACCAGCAGTGGCATCACATGAACAACTGTGATGTCATCTCCATGCCCGATAAATGGGAATACCCCTGGTATGCGGCTTGGGATCTAGCCTTTCACGCCACCACATTCGTTTGGCTGGATCCCAGTTTTGCCAAACAACAGCTCAGCTTGATGCTGAGTAATCAATACCTCCACCCTAATGGGCAAATTCCTGCTTACGAGTGGAACTTTGGTGACGTGAATCCACCCGTGCATGCCTGGGCAACCTATGTCGTCTACTTGGCCGACGAGCGACTCAGCGGCAAAGGTGATTATCAGTGGCTGAAAAGAAGTTTTCACAAACTTCTCATCAACTTTACTTGGTGGCTGAATCGAAAAGATGTCAACGGCAACAACATTTTTCAGGGTGGTTTCCTCGGTCTTGATAACATCGGCCTCTTTGATCGCACCGAATCCCCGGAGATGGGTGGCAGCCTGGAGCAAGCGGATGGCACGGCGTGGATGGCCTTTTATGCGCAGACCATGGGGCAAATCGCCGTTGAGCTGGCACAGCAAGACGACGCATATCGCGACTATCCAGCCAAGTTTATGCGGCATTTTCTCGCTATCGCTTATGCGATGACCAATCGCAATGCGAGTGCGAGTATGTGGGACGAAGAGGATGGATTCTTTTATGACGTGCTTCGCAAAAGCGACGGCAGCTCAACGCGTCTCAAGGTAAGGTCAATGGTCGGCCTGATTCCATTGTGCGCTGTTCAAGTGTTCGAAAAAGATGCGAAAGAACAGTATGACCTTTGGGGGATTGCACGCCAGCTCCAGGCTAAATATCCAGATCATCGTGGTTCGTTTCATGATGTCAGGCTTGAGGGTCATGCCAGCCGGTACATGATGTCAGCTCTCAATGAAAACAATCTCCGGCGCGTTTTGAAGATCATGCTCGATCCTGATGATTTTTTGGGTGAGTATGGCATTCGCTCCATCTCAAAGCGATACGAATCTGAGCCCTATCGCTTTGTACATAATTGGCAAGAATATGTTGTCCGATACCTGCCTGCCGAGTCTGATTCGGGGCTATTTGGTGGCAACAGCAACTGGCGCGGACCGATCTGGATGCCAGTCAATGCCTTGATCATCCGCTCCTTGGTTGTCTCCTTTACGTATTACGGAAAAGACTTCAAGGTGGAATTTCCCACAGGCAGTGGCCAGATGGCGAACCTCTATGAAATCGCTGAGAATCTCGCGCACAGGCTGGTCTCGATCTTTACGCGCAATGAAGCTGGGCTGAGACCCGTCTTCGGGAGTCAGCAAACCTTCCAGTCTGATCCCCACTGGCAAGACCATCTGCTGTTTTATGAATACTTCCACGGCGACAACGGAGCCGGCATTGGCGCCAGCCACCAGACTGGCTGGAGCGGCACGGTCGCCAACCTGATCCACTTCTTTTCACTCTTCTCCCAGGACGAAGTCTTGGCACGGGGCCCTGCTGGAACCGCGACGATGGGGCAAAGAGTTAGCTGATTGGGCGATCCACAAGGGCCAGGCGGACCTCTCTCCAGCTGCCTGACTGCAGAGATCACCGAGTTCTTAGCGCCGGCGTCCCCCAGGCTGGACCAAAGCCAAAACCCCAGGCTCGTCACCGCGGCTTGGGACGATCCAATTGCAGCGCAGATCGCCCCCTGATCGCCGCTGCGGGCATGGGCCCCCGCCGTCAGGAAAGTTGTCGCCCGTACTTTGGACCACGGCGGGGGCGTATGGAGATGAGTAGTGCGGCGTTACAGCGAGGCTGTCAAAGCTGACATCAGGAAGCGGATGAGTCCGCCCGCTCGTCAGAGCGTGGCGCGGATTTCAGAGGAGACGGGCATTCACATCTGCACTCTCTACGCTTGGCGCAAGAGCTGGCGGCTGGAGGGGGAGGTGGTGCCGGCATCGCAGAAGGACCCCGAGGGCTGGAGCGCTGCCGACAAGTTCACGGTGGTGCTGGAGACCGCTGGACTGAACGCCACCGAGCTCAGTGCCTACTGCAGGGAGCGGGGCCTGTACCCGGAGCAGGTGGAGCGCTGGCGGCAGGCATCGCAGGATGCCAATGAGAAGCCGGTACTGACGCTGAGAGAACAGAGGGAGCTGGAGAAGCTCCGCGCTCAGGACCAGCGCGAGATCAAGCGGCTGCAGAAGGAGCTGCGCAAGAAGGAGAAAGCCCTGGCAGAGGCGGCGGCGCTGCTGCTGGTGACAAAAAAGATGCAGGCCCTCTGGGGAGAGGTCGAGGAGGACTGACCTCCGCGGCGGATCGCCGGAGGGCGCTGGAGATCCTCGATGGCGCTGTGGCAGCTGGTGCCACGGCGGTGCGTGTGGCGGAGCGGATGGCGATCAGCCTGCGCACGCTGCAGCGCTGGAGACGCCAGTTCGCAGCCTGTGATGGGGCCTGTGAGGAGGGCGATTGCTCCCGCGGTGGTGATCGCCGTAAGGGCAGCGCTCGCCATGTGCCGCACCGCCTGAGCGAGCAGGAGCGCCAGGAGATCCTGGCCGTGTGCAACCAGCCGCAGTACGCCGCACTGCCGCCGGCGCAGATCGTGCCCGACCTGGCGGATCAGGGCCGCTATCTGGCCTCCGAGAGCAGCCTGTACCGCGTGTTGCACGCGCACCAGCAGGTGCAGCGCCGCGGCAGCGCCACCTCCTCCGGCGTCTGCATCACGCCCTCCAGACAGGCTATCGGGCCTGCTCTATGGGCGCTGAGCGAATCCGCCACCCTCGGCTGATCAGCTGTGATCAGACGGGCATCACTGCTGGAGGAAAGGGCCATCGGGTGGCGCAGTTTTCGTGTCGCCTCTGGCCCAGTTTTCGCTGTCGCCTGACAGGGTGGGAGAGCGGCAGAATCAGCGGCCGCTCGCGATGGCGCGCCATTGTTTCGACGACTGCTTGTGTGAAGGCTCCGGCCACGGTTGACGTCCCGATTAACACGGTGGGCTTCACCTGTTCAACCACGGTTTGCAGGTCGATTTGCCCCTCTGCAGGCTCTGCTCGATGCTCTCGAGCCAATCTGAAAACAACCCTGGCCTCAACCCTCGCCTTCGCGTGTTGTTGCTGAAATCCAATCGATGCGAGGAGCACGCGGCCATGTCGTCAGGGACAGCCTCCAGGCGATGGTGGGGCGTCTTGTATTCGGGCTCTCTGCAGCCGTGGCCGTAATGGCGCTCACACAAGCTGTCCGCTCCGGTGGCGACCCCGCAGAAGCCCCTGCGTTGGCGGTTAACGAACCGATCGCCGTTGTGAATGCTCGTCTTCTGGTAGCTGGCTGGTCACCGCAGCCAGAGCAGGAGCCGCTGCCGTTTGAGCGGGAACGCGCCGGGAACAACCTGGCGAGCCTGAGCGCCTGCTCCGGCACGGGCATGGGCTTTTGCCGGTACGACTACCGACGCGATCATGAGCAGTTGGCCGTTGTCATCACCCCTGGTGCAGCAAGTGATGGCGTGGTGCACAGCTGGTTCACAGCGGAGTAGTGCCGCCCTCCTACCTGCTGCACTTCACCAGTTGCTTGAGGTACTGGTCTCGCTACCAGGTGATCGTTCTGTAAGAGATCTGCCCGGCGGGCAACGGAGCCATGGGTCGCAGCGAGATCGCCTGTTCTCCTTCTGCTGTGGCCTGGCTGAACTGAACCGGCAGGCCATCGCCTGCAGCGGTGGCTTCCCCGGTGAGCGTCTTGTTCTCAAGCGTGCACGACGGTGCTGGCATGACGATCGGATTCTTGAGCGGAACCTATGGACCGGTCCTGCTCTCTAGTGGTAGCCGTCGTTACGGAAACCGGCCATGTCTGTCGCGGTTGATGCCAGAAAGCGTGTCAAACGCGTCCAATGCACTTGCGGTTGCTCTGCGCCTGAGCCATGAGTGAGCGGTGCTCGCTTCACGGACCAGGCGTGGTCATCACCCCCTGGTTTGTCCTCTCGGCGGCGCCGGGCTGCACTCCTCACACCGCAGCCCACCCCATTTCCCCTCAAGGCCCCAGGCATGGCAGCGTTTTCCGTGTTCTTCTGCGATCAGGAGCGCTGCAGTATTCAGCCGGTGCGGGCGATGGACCCTGACCACGCCATCGCGCAGGTCCGCAGCCAGGTGCCCCAGCTGCGTCGGGTAGCGGCTGTTTCCGATGCATTGCTCGAGGGCGTGGATCCCGAGCAGCTGCTGCAGGAGTGGATCCAGGCACGGGGATGAAAAAGCCCCGCCGGGGCGGGGCACTGTGATCAATCGTTCAGCGTGATCACGTCTTGTCGGCAACGCTGCGCTACAACGTCGCCGGCGAGGTCTCAGAAGCCCCTGACGCGTTGAGCAAACTGGAGGCCAACAGCAGTTCCATCGCGGTCTTGAGGATCAACAGCGCTGCGAGTGTGGTGAAAAAACGAAGCATGGGTTGCTCGGTGCCAGTGGTGTCTGATCAATCCGGGCCTGGCATCAACACTTGATCTGAGCCTGGATTGCTTGATTGGTCAGGGCCTTTTCGCTGAACCAGGCTTTCAGGAGGTCCTTGGCCAGCTCGCGCAGAGCAGCAGGATCGCTCTGGGCCTCGATATCGCGCTTGAGCCGCTCGACCTCAAACGTTTGCGCCATGGTGAGCTCGATCGGGGCCATCGGTTGAATGCGATGGGACAGAAGGAAGCTATGGCGTTTCATGCTCGAGATCGTCACCTTGACTACCGAATGCGCGCCGTGTCAGCAGCCGCAAACGGTGACCATTTGTGACACAGTCGCGTCTGTCACGCGCTGCCTGGCTGTATTCGCTAGGACACATGAACGCTGAATTGATGTCATGCGCCTGAGTTGGAGTCAGCACCTGGCCGCCGCCAGAACACTCGAACTCGCCGGGCGAGAAGAAACAGGTACAGCGCTGGCGTTGATGGGGATGGCACTCGTGATGCTTCTCCAGGACCTCCAGTCGATGACCGCATGTGAGTCATCGGCTACCGAACAGACCTGAGCCGGACCATCCCGGTAGCACGAGGCACATTTTTTGAAAATCTTCCACACATAGTTGTGTGCGTTGATTCACGCAATCTGAATCATGCCCATAGCTTGTGTGCACATGCTCACCCGTTCGTGCACGACCCCCAGCGATCGCTCCAGGCCGCAAGCCTGAAATGGCAAGAGGACGGCGAGCTCTCGGCCCAAGACATTTTTAATCTGGTCTGCCGCCTGCGAGCGGTGGAGCCCGGCGAGAACAGCAATGAGCTGTGGCGATTGGGGCAGAAATATCCAAGGCCCACAGTCCGCCATCAACGAGCCAGTTGAATTGCTGATAGAGAACCCCCGTGGGCGATGGCAAGAGGACCGGAAGAGGACTGATTAAAGGGCCTGATCAGACCAGTTAATCTCCCTGATCGAAGCGTCCCTTTCGCTGTTGATTTGCCCACATCCATTTAATGCGTAGTGTTCGCTACGAAGAAACAGATTCCCGCCGATAACGTTGGCGCGTTCTTCATTGGTGTTGTCATGTCGAGCACGCAAGCACTGAGCGTGGGCCAACAATTTGAGGTGGAGCGCTTTTCCAGGGCGATTGACGCCACTGCGGATCCAGAGCAGCTGAAGGCCTTAGCGAAGCAACTGCTCCAGGCCTGGCATACGCAGAAGGCTGCCACTGAGTGGGTGAAGTCTCAGCAGCTGTGACGTGCGTTTGATGACAACAGAGTCCAACAGTGCTTGTTGCTGATGCGTATGAGCGATTGTTCTAGGGCATCATCAGGCTATACCCATCAGCAGATCGTGCAGGACCGAGCACGCAGACTCCTGGCTCAGCTTGATCAGGATCATCTCCGCCAGCGCATGGCGCTCGAGCCCCAACGTGCCGGTCGGGTAGATCGGGCTGCAGTACAGACGTTTGGATCATGGTCTGATCCTCAGTCATTGAATCGTCCAAGGCTGCTCTGGAATCGCAGCCATGGCGATGACTAAAGGCGCTGCCAGGATCTGCTGACGCAGCACCCAAAAAGATGTGAAACGCACAATTCATGGGCTGGGCAATTGCAACAGTTGATGAAACTTCCTTTTGATCATGCGCACTTCACGTTCGATCGAGCTGATCTCTGCGCGTACAACCGCATCAGGCTCGGCCTTGTTTTCCGAGCCGCTTGCCAGCGATGAAACGTTGATCGCAGAAGTGCGCAATAGCGACCGTGGTGAACTGTTTTGCCACCGCTTTCAGACCGATCAGTTGCAGGTGATCAGCGGCAGTCTGGATTTGATCGTGTTGCAAGACCGGCGTCTGCGTTGCATTCATCTGCGAGACGATGAACCGATCTGGCTGCGGATTCCCCCCGGAGTCCCCCACGGTGCGATCAACCGCAGTTCACGTCCGGCTGTGGTGGTGAATGCGGTGCTGCGTCACGGCGCGAGTGATCCGCGCGATTACCAGCCGCGGGCGATCCCCAGGGCACTGGCCCGGGAGTGGTCTGATCTGCAGGCAGCCTGAGCGCGGACATGAAGGAGTTCGGGCCACGGCTTGCGCAAGCGCTGACTGCCGTGTCTGGATGGTCGTTGCTTGCCTGCGATGACGCCCGAACACGCTGCTTGCGTTCTGGAGGGGCTGCTCCTGCTGCATGAGGAGTTCTCGGTGGATCCAGAGGCTCCTTGGTCTGTGGGCACGCCGGATCAAACGCAGGTGTTGCATGACGAGCTCTGGCTGCTCGCCGGTCGGCTCACGCCGCGCTCCAGCCAGGCACTGGTGGAGGCTTGGTACAACTCCGGCCGCTCAGTGTTGCTGCCGATCGAGTGCACCGGAACGCTGGTGAGCAGCCGCCATCAGGCGGCGTGAACGCGATTACTCAGCCGTGCGGGATGCGGGTGAGAACGGCGGAGGCGTGAGGTGCATCAGCTGGGCGGCGTAGTTCTCGGTAAAGGACGCCTGCATCTGCCAGGCGCGCAGCAGGGTTTTGGCCACGGAGCGCAGCTGCTCGATGTCGTCGCAGCTCTCGATCGCCCGCTCCTGCATGGCGATGGTGAATTCCCGGCTGAGGGAGGGCTGGTTCATGACATAACCGCGTCGTTACATCACGTTACAAACGCTTGCTGGCTGGCTGCGCGCGCCTCAGCCGGCGTTGGCCAAGGCCACCTTCAGCATCAGGAAACCCATCAACGCTGAGGCGCTGAGCAGGGAGAGCGTTTTGGCCACAGCGCTGGGCGGAGATCACAAATCTAAAGCAATTCGAAAGAGCGCCTTGTTCTCGGTTTGCTGACTTCCGCAAGCGATCAGGGCTTGGTGGCTGATGGCTTTTGTGCTGAGGTTGCTGTTGGTTTCTTGCTCGCCGGTGTGGCGGTTGACTTGGCCGCTGGCTTTGCGGCTGGGGTGACGGCTGGCGGCGGCGCTGGTTGTGGTTTGGGGATCGGCTTGGCGTTGGCGCACAGGCTGGCCACCATCAGGTCTTCCCCGCCGCGCTCTTTCGATTCCGCGGCGGCGTAGGGCAATCGCCAGCTGCTCCAGGGCTGCTCACCACTGCGAACGCTCAGTTTGAGCGTGTCGCAATGCACAGCCACGCTGGCTGCGGGGGCTGATCCAACCGTGGCCGCTTCCGTCTCAGGCCCGCATTGCACAGCGGTGGTGCGCACGCCATCGGCCATCAACTTCCAGCCAGCCCAGTCGTAGCGGCAGGCGCCAAACGCGCGCCAGCGCGGGGCTTTGAGGGCCTTGATCTTCTGCAACAACGCCTTTTCCTTCTCACTGAGACCCGTTGCATCAACGGCCGGGGCCTGGGTGGCTGTCGCCGCGACACCTGCGCCAGCCGCAGAAGCCGGGGCAGCTTCTTGGCTGCCTATAGGCGCCAGCTTTGCTGGTGCCTCCTGGCCGTTGGCTGCGGCCAAGGGCGCGGCTGAGAGCGCTAAAGCAGCTACCAGGGGTAAAGGGCCACGCACCACGCCCGTTCGCGTCATGGCTGGATCACGCTTGATGGATCAGAACCACTCGAGCACAGCATCTTCCTTACGGTTCACCCGTGCTGCAGGAGTGCGGCGCTCAAACTCCAGACGGATCGAGCGCTTCTGCTCACCATCCGCCGCCACGGCTTTGATCGGATAGAGCTGCTCGCCATCACGGAAGGGCACATGCACCCGGAAGGTGCCATCGCTCTCCAGCGGGATCTGTTGCTCACCGATCGACAGCGTCGCCGTGGCTTCGGTGGCGCCGTACACAATCAATTCGGCATCAGCCACCAGCCAGAAGGAGCGCGGCTGCACGATCCCGCTGCCCGATTCACTGCGGCCGCTGGCCCAGAGGCCAGCGCCGGAATCGTTGAGGCCGCCACTGCGGGTTGAATCCTGATCCCATTCGTGCAGCACCTCTGATCCCACCCGGCGGCTACGCACAGCGCTGGCGGTGGCCAGTTGGTAGAAACGCTCGTGCTCCACACCGCCGCTGCTCACGGGCTCAGGCAGCGCCATCACGGGCGCCTCGAGTGAGAAGGGCACAAAGGCATCGGCCACCACGGCCGCGGGCTCCTGCGCGGGCATGCGCGCCACCGAGGAGGTGGCCAACGAGAACCAGCCGCCGCCAGCGGTGCGGTAGCCCAGCTCCACGCGGTAGTCGCGATCGCTGAGGGGCATCGGCAGATGCCACTCCCGTGCGCCTTGGTTCACCACCAGCTCCTGCAGCGAGTTGGCGTGAGCTGCCCCCAGGGGTAGACCGGTGACATCGGCCACCCGCAACGCCAGCTGTGTGGCACCGGCTTCTGCAGCGCGCTGTTGATCGCTGGCGCTGATCTCCCAGAACACATAGGCCCACTGGGGATCGCGGGGTAGGAAGGTGATGTGGCTTGGGAGTTCGGATGCTCCAGAGCCGGCCGGTTGCAAGGCGCTGGAAGCAGTTGCGTCCTGCTCGAGGGCGACGGCAGCGGGCGTGCTCTTGGGCAGGGCCTGGCTCACGGCCTCGAGCAGACCGGATTTATCCATGCGGCTGTAGCCACCCAGGCCGATCCGCTTGGCCAGATCACGCAGCTGCAGAAGCGTCCAGCTCCCGAGATTGGCGAGGCCGCTGCTGTCCATCTCTGCTCCAGAAGCGGCCATCCCATTCACAGCGTCAGTGGCTTGATGATCACCTGATCAGGGCGTGATCCCGGCCCTGCGTCAGTGAACCCAAATCGCTCGGGAGCATGGCCAGCACTGGGCGGCCTGGGCGCCTCAGTGCGCTGCGATCTCGGGCTTGCGGAACAAGCCATCGAGGTAGTGGCGCACCACCGGTCTGTCCTGGCAGCCCTGCTGAAACAGGAAGCCAGCCAGAGCTGATTGCATCAGCCGGTATTGGTCCCACTGGGGGTGCTGCTCAATGAAGCCCACCATCGAATCGAATAAATCAGCCGGGAACTGGTTTTCCACACTCACGTGCGCGGCCATTGCATCAGGAACTTCTGCCAACCAACACCTCATCGCATTCACCCACCCATCAGCGCATGGAAGCGGCCGCCGCGTCAAAGAGCGGTCTTAGGGCGCGACCACAGCTGTCGCATGTCGGGAGTGATTGCACTGCAGCGGTTTTGCCGTTTTGGTCGGCAGATCTCTGGCTCCTCTCAGCGCTGCGATGAGCATCTGTCAAGGGGAGAACACTTTTCCGGAAGGCTTCCTGCAGATGCCGTTGACAGCTTGAGACTGTTCTCAGACGCATGTGGAAAAGTTGTGGAAAAGTGCTTGTTGTCTGGGAGTTGGGCGGGTCTTCAGGGGTGCTGATCAATCGGGGCCACTCGGCAAGCAATCGCGATCAGCGGCAGGAACGCGGCGCCAACCCCCTGGACAGAGGGCCTCAGTTCAGTGCATGCAGCGGCGTGGCGTTGATGCAGCGCAGCTGTTCATGCAGGCTCAGTTGCCCGGAATGGCGCCACCAGCGAAAGCGCTGCAACGCTCCCGCCTGCCACAACCAGCCCTTCACGTGGCCCTGGTGGGCATCCCAGCGCCACTCCACCACCGCGCTGGGCTCCAGGCCGTTCGCGTCCAGGCTGTGAAGCAGCTCCCGCTGGATCTGCATCGGGCGGAGGCGATCGCAGCACTGCCCCTCCAGCGGCGGAGGCACCGGTTGATCGAGCACCCAGGCACCGATCTGCTCCAAGGCGGCCCTGAGGCGTGGGGCGGGACGCTGCTGCATGGCGCCAAGGCAACTACCCCACCTTGGATGCAGCCTTTGCCGAAAAGCAGTGTGTCAGTCACGCAGCGTCACAAACGCTGCGCCTGGGCTCAGGCGGGATCTCCCGTCCGAGAGGTCGCCACCGGCTCCAGGGGGCCGTCGCGATCAGAGCGGTAACGGAGCCCGCCCTCAGGCAACAGCTGCTGCAACCGCTGGAGCAGCCCCTCAAGCACCCCACGGCTCAGTGGGGCCCCGCGGCCCATGCCTTCCCGGCTGGTGACCAACACGCCCAGCACACCGCGACCCCTGAGCTCCAGCAACACCTGCACGGGCGCAGCCGCGCTGCTTGGCATCAAGGCCAGGGAGGCATTGCGCTGATCCAGCCAGGTGAAGGTTCCAGCGTTGCCTGGATCCAGCTGCTCGAGCACCAGGCGCAGCTCCCGCTCGCCAGGCACTCCCGTGAGGATGGCTTCCAGACGGGCCAAGCGCTGCAGGACAAGTGGTGTTGATTGTCCCTCAGGACTGGGATCAGGTCAGCCCGCGCACGTCTGATTCAGGTCGCGCTTGAACAGGACATACATGAAGTGAGGATCGCGATATTGGCGGGGCAGGCAACCGTGCAGTGTTTCAAGCCGGTTCCAGCAAACAGTGCGGCGTGCCTTGTTTTCGCTCACACCATCACGGACCAGCAATCGCAGTGCTTTGCAATACACCGGGAAGCTGGCTTCCAGCTCGCCGATGGTCAATGAGGATGTGTAGGTGGGGGCTGCCATGGGAGAGCAATGGGCAGGTCACGCTTGATTACGCAACGCTGGATTGAGCCTGCACAAGCCCCCATTCGAGGACAAGTTCTGATTTGTATCGAGCGCGACAATTCTTATCAAATTACCGGCGACTGACGCCGACGCCAGCAGGGCTGAATAGAGCAGTGGCGTCCCTGATGCGCTCGACCTGGCCATCGAGGGCACTGATAGCGCCGGCAACAAAGTCCACGATGCGCTGCACCTCCGCTGGCTCGGCGTCCTCCAGCTGGAGCAGCACGCAATGGCGTTGACGGATCGCCTCCACTGCGATCTGAGCCTCACTCAGCCGGCGAGTGCGCAGGATCGTGTCCTGCGGAAGCCACACACCAAAGGGCCTCACACCAGGTGGGTCCATGCATCACGCGGCCAATCCCTAAGACAGTGTTGCCGAACACCACCGGTGCCGTGCCAGCTGCCAAAGATGGTTGGACAACGGGCGGATCGGCAGGGATGACAGCGGCGGCCACGACGGTTCAAGTGCAGCGCCACCATGTGCGCGTCGAGCGCCGCTACCGCTTGATTGATGGTTGCTGCGAACCCCATGCGCAGCTCGATGGCGAGTACCAGAGCATGGATGAGGCGATCGCTGACGCCATCGATTGGGTGCTGGCCTCGGGAGTCAGCGACACAAACACCTTGATCGGCGTTGAGGTGTGCACCGGCAATGGCGACTGGCGCACCTGCCGGCTGCCTTCAGCACTGCTCTGTGCGTTGCAAACCTGAGCCGTCGTTTGCAGCGCTCTCAACAGCTGGTGGTCTTGTAGGACACCATCCCCATCGGAGGGATCAGCGCAGCCTGCGTCACGACAGCCGGCTGCCCTTCTGCTGTGGCCTGGTTGTAATGAGCGTGGTCAGTCCTGGCTTGATGAGAATGGCTCGGGGCCGCTTCTTCCAATCCGATTCTTAGAGCGGCAGCCATCTAACTCCTGCATCCGTTTGTTGTGGCGCGACCGTACGGAGCCGCCCATCCCTGCTCTTGTAGCAACCGCTACTAAGAGATCATCTGGCTGTAGCCACCGATGCGTTGGCGATGTGCGCGCGTCTCAGCCGCTCAGGAGCTCCCGCAGCCGTGTGTGGCGGCCGCTTCCCAAGTGGTTCTTGACCGCCATCGCCAGGGCCTTGCTTTGACCCACCAGAACCACAAGCTGCTTCCCGCGTGTGATGCCGGTGTACACGAGATTGCGCTGCAACATGGCGTAGTGCTGCGTCAGTAGCGGGATCACCACCGCCGGGTATTCACTGCCCTGGCTCTTGTGGATGGTGCAGGCGTAAGCAGGAACAAGATTGTCGAGTTCACCCCAGCCATAGAGCACAGTGCGGCCGTCGAAGAGCACCGCAAGTTCGCTGGCATCGGGGTCGATCGCATCCACTGTGCCCAGATCACCATTGAAGACGTCCTTCTCGTAGTCATTGGCGATCTGCATCACCTTGTCGCCCGGTGCAAAGCGCCAGCCAAAGCGCTCCACCTGTTCAGGCGGATCGGGGTTGAGCCGTTGCTGGAGCTCCACGTTCAGAGCGCGGCTACCGCAACCACCGCGGGCCATCGGGCAGAGCACCTGCACCTGTTGGATCGGATCAAGGCCAAAGCGCTGCGGGATCCGCTCGCTCACCAGCTTGAGGATCAGGGCAACGGCCTGCTCGGCCGTTTCAGCCGGAGCAAAGAAGAAATCGCAGTGATCAGGGTCGGCGGCCGGTCGCAGATCCGGGATCCGGCCCTGGTTCACTGCATGGGCGCTGGTGATGATGCGGCTGGCAGCGGCCTGACGGAACACCTCGGTGAGCCGCGCCACCGGCAGCACTCCACTGGCGATCAGATCGCCGAGCACCTGGCCTGGGCCAACGGAGGGCAGCTGATCCACATCACCCACCAGCAAGAGCGCAGCAGATTCCGGGAGTGCTTCCAGGAGAGACGCCATTAACGGCACATCGACCATCGACGTTTCATCCACCACCAACAGGTCGCACTCGAGCGGCAGGTCCACGTTGCGGCGGAAGCCATGGGAAGCGGGATCGAACTCCAGCAAACGATGAATGGTGCGCGCCTCCAATCCAGTGGTTTCGCTGATGCGCTTGGCGGCGCGGCCCGTAGGAGCACAGAGTTGGATCCGTAGTCGCCGTGCCGCCAAGATCTGGAGGATGGCCTTGATCAGGGTGGTCTTGCCCACGCCCGGGCCACCGGTGATCACCAGCACCTTGCTGACCAGGGCCTGCTCCACCGCAGCGCGCTGGCTGGCAGCGAGGCTGATCGCCAGGTGCTGCTCCACCCAGGGGATGGCCCGGGCGGGGTCGATGGCGCCGCGTTCGCTGAGCTGCCAGGGCGGTTGGCCCTCGCGCAGGGTCAGGAGGGACTCGGCGATGCTCGCCTCGCCGCGGTGCAGGTGGCCGAGAAAGATCGCAGGCTGCTCACCGAGCTGATCGGCGATCAGAGCCGAATCAGCCAGTTCGTTGTCCAGGGCAGCCACCAGCTGCTCAGGTTGCGGGGTGATGACCGTGCCGCCGGCCTCCTCCCGTGTGAGCAGTGCGGTCGCCAGCTGGAGCAGTTCGGCTGTGGGCAGGCCGCAGTGGCCGTCATTGGTGGCCTCCAGCAAGGCGTATTGCAGGCCAGCGCGCAGGCGGATCCGTGCATCGGCTGCAATGCCCAGGCGGTTGGCGATGGCATCAGCCGTGCGAAAGCCGATGCCGCGGATGTCGCGCGCCAGGCGATAGGGGTTCTCCGCCATCACCTGCACGGCGTCGTTGCCATACGTCTTGAAGATCCGCACGGCCCGGGCGGTGCCCACGCCATGGCTGTGCAGGAAGACCATGATCTCGCGCACCACCTTCTGATCAGCCCAGGCCTGGGCGATGCGGCTGGCGCGCACCTTGCCGATGCCAGGTACCTCCAGGAGGCGTTCGGGGGCTTGCTCGATCACCTCGAACACCTCCGACCCGAAGACGCTGACCAACTTGGCGGCATAAATGGGGCCGATCCCGCGGATCATCCCGGAGCCGAGGTACTTCTCGATCCCCTCGGCCGTGGTGGGTGCAGACGCACGCAGAAAGGCGGCCTTGAATTGCAGACCGTGTTCCCGGTCGTTGTGCCACTGACCAGAGACGGTGATCCATTCACCGGCGCTGATCTCTGCGGCATGACCCACCACGGTGACCAGCTCGCGATGACTGCGCGCCTTGATGCGCAACACGCAGAACCCGTTGGCGGGGTTATGGAAGATGACGCGCTCCACCGATCCAGCGAGCACTTCATTGATGGGCTCGGACAAGGTGCTGGTGTGGTTCGGCTTGGGCACACCCCATCAAGCGATGGGGCCATTGGCTGATCATGCTGATGGTGGGATGGGATACCGGGGATCTTGAATCGGCTGTCATGCATATGCTTCTGCTCACAATGAACGGGAAAGGTAACGCTGCATACAGTCGACTGGATTGATCCCAAAGCGAACTGATTGTTTTCGGCAGAACGGCCTCCTCAGTGTGAACATCAAGGAAGTCAGCGATCAAAGAGCATGCTCATCATTCAACGGCGTGATGCGTTCACGGGTCTGTGGGTGGATGTTGTCGCCCGTCATTCCATCTGGAACGCCCAACGAACGGCCCGGCGGCGATGCAGAGTCACGGGTCACGACTTCAGGCTGATCGCAGCGCATAGTGGAGATGTACTGGAAACAGCGTTGGCGAGTGAACTCGGTCGCTGTTGTCCGATTGACAGCAAGATGACCAAACGTGCGCACTATGGTTTTGAAGTGAAGACATGAGGGGGATTCTGTGCTGATGACGACCGTTAAGGAGGGGTGAAGATCGTGATCCCAAAATCTTGCAGAGAATGGACGCGATCTAGCCATCTCTAGCTCTTAGATAGAGAGAGATCAGAATCCTTGACGATGTTCATCATTGAATGTCTTCATCCCGATGGATGGCGGCAAAAAGGCCGCACTGCTCAGGAGTACTGGGCGTATCAAGAAGCACAGGTCCGCTCCTGCTCAGACGGACGGACATACCGGATTATTGATGCCACAAGTCATCTCGTGGTCGCGATGGTCTCAGGCTGTCAGTCCAAAAAGAAGCAGGCCTCTGGGTCCTTGCTACTGACGTGACTGGCTGAGGGCAGCAAACATCCAGGCCAACAAGGTGGACACGGCTGCCCCGCATGCCAAGGCAGCGATCAAGAGGTCAGTGCGCTCCATCAAGCCACATTGGCAGAACCATCAATGGGCGGACTGGGCTGGGCGTGCACTGTGTGGGATTGGTGTTGGTAACGCGACGCGTAGGCTGAAAACACAGCGCATGGGCGTCGATGCAACAGCGGTCTTACGGAGGTGGAAGCCCCCATTGACGTGCGCGCCAGGCTTCCAGATCCGCAACGCCAATGCCTCCGTTCTCCGGGTTGGCGTCTGGCTCGTGATGGACTCGGCGAAACATGTAGCCCACGCCGCGGATGGTCAGAATCAATTCCGGATCGTCCGGATCCACCTCAAGCTTGGCTCTGAGGCGTGAAACGGCTGAATCAACCAATCTGCGCATTGAGATGAATTCGGAGTCATACCCCCAGACGGTTTGCACAAGTTCTCGACGAGTGAGTCTTTCACCGGCGTGGCTGATCAGTACCTCCAGTAACTTCATCTCTTGGTCCGTCAGCCTGATGCGTTGCTGACCGCGGAATGCTTGACGACGCTGGAAGTAGAGATGTAAATCTCCAAGGATTAAACCCTGAGAAGAACGCTCTTCATCCTGATCAATAACGACGTCTGAGTGGCGGTTAACTCGCCTTAGGAGCGCCCTGATCCGTGCCTCCAGCTCCCTGACGCTAAAGGGTTTGATCACAACATCATCAGCACCAAGCTGGAGTGCGCTCACGCGTTCTCTGACCTCGTCATTGGATTTAAGAAGGATGAGCGGTGTATTGGAGTGCTGGCGTACTGCCATCAGGCTGTATAGCCACATCTCACCATCCAGGATGATCAGATGAGGGCAGGTGAGGCGCAACAGGCGTAAAGCGTCGTCGACATGATCTGCGGTAAGGACGCTGTGCCCAAGTCTGATCAACCGATTCGGTAGTTCTTCACGAATGGAGTCGTCCAGATCGACGGTCAGAATGCGCGCGGACATCGCTCTTGGTTTTGATATTGCATGGAGCCGTGAGCATCCCTGCAGAACGCGGTGCGATCTGGAATGATCTGGGTGACCGATCCCTGTATCGAAAGGCCTGGCAATGTCGTGGATCGCAGTAATCGATACGGTTCTCTGACTTTCAACAACGCCTTAAGGGCACCTCGAAAAATCCGAATGGAGCGTGATTGCCAGATGAAACCCGCTATTATGAGTCATCTGATTCGCTCAGGCTGTGGGTCAAAGAGGCTTCTGGGACGAACAGAACAGAGTCGCCAAGCTTCAGCAGAAAAAGCCGGTACTCATGCAGCTACCAGAAGCGATCCCGTGGGAGTCATTTCGACCACTACATGAGAAAGGCTACGCGCAAGACCGGAAGAGCAACGCGGGGCGAAAGCGGATTAATCCGCTGATCCTCTTCAAGATGCTGATCCTTCAGCAGTTGTTCAATCTCAGCGATGAAGAGGTTGAATTTCAGGTCAATGACAGGCGCTCCTTCGAAGAGTTTGTCGGGCTTGGCGTGATGAACAGCATTCCTGATGCAACCACGATCGCCTTCTTCAGAGAGAGACTGCGAAAGGCGGAGGTCATCGAGGAGCTCTTCGAGATGTTCGAGGCTTACCTGCGGTCGCAGGGCCTGCAGGCTCGCGGCGGTCAGATCATCGATGCCACTCTTGTCCCTGTTCCAAAGCAGCGCAATACCCGCGACGAGAACAAGGAAATCAAAGCAGGAAGGATTCCAGAGGGCTGGGATGAAAATGCAGATCGACTGCAGCAGAAGGACTTAGATGCACGCTGGGTCAAAAAGAACGGAGTCAACCATTACGGCTACAAGAACAGTATCTGTATCGATGTCGACCATGGCTTCATCCGTCGATATGCAGTGACGCCTGCCAATATTCATGACAGCCAGATGCTCCCGCAACTCCTAGATCCCGAGAATGAGCATGACTATGTCTGGGCCGATTCGGCCTATTCAGGCGAATGCTTTGAGGATCTGTTGAGCCTCGGCAGGTTCGAAAGCCTGATTCACGAAAAGGGAGCTCGCAACAATCCGCTTAGTGAAGCGTCCAAAGAGCTTAATCGCATTACATCCGCAATCAGAGCATGCGTGGAGCACGTCTTTGGATGCATGACAATGTCGATGGGCGGAAAGATGACCAGAAGAATTGGACTGGCGAGAACCGAAGCCTGGTGGGGGCTCAAAAATCTCACCTTCAACTTCCTCCGCTATCTCCAGCGCACTTCCAGTCTCGCTGCAGTTGCGACGCACTGACAACAGAGCTCGCAATTTGCTTCCGAGTCAAATGAGATAGGGGTGCGCCTATGCACCATGCGCCGCTTCTGGTGCGGCATTTTTAATGTCGTTCGATTGCCGGCGAATCCCGATTATTCGAGGTGCCCTTAAGAAGAAGTCTGCGCTGAAATGGGGCCTTAGTAGCCATTGCGGTTGAGCGCATGCCAGTACAGGCCACGCCAATCAGGCTGAGCGGATCCTGTGGCTCGATCAGCGTCGCCCCCGCTGTGCGCTGCGGAGGTGAGGCGTTCAGCTGCAACGGCGGATCACCAACAGGTCATTGCAACGGCAAGATATTCCATGTAACCAGAGCAATGCTTGAATTCTGATTGGCAAGAATGACCGATGTCAGCTCAGGATGAACATGGTAGTTTTGGTGAGTACTGATGCCTGTTAAGGGCATCATTCGGGCCACTGAATGAGTAGTGATTGTCACATCCGGCGGTGACTCTGTCAGCTTTGGTTGACTTGTGCAGGCGATAGCGCCTGTGTACTGGGTCTTGCTTCATGTTCAGGATCTAGTCGATCTGCTCTTTCGCTCTCGCCATTGCTATGGAAATTCTCTTTGTTGCCCTGATCTGTGCCGCCAC
>VGPP01000013.1 GCA_016882585.1 Cyanobacteria bacterium M_surface_7_m2_037 | reverse complement strand
CAACCGGGTGCGGCCCTGCTGGCGGCCCGGGCCGGCGTGCCCCTGCTGCCGGTGGCGATCATCAACAGCCACCGGGCCCTCGGCACCGGCTCCAAGCGGGCGCGGCTGGTGCCCGTGCATATCCGTATCGGCACGCCGATCCCGCCGCCGGCTTCGCGCAAACGGGCCGATCTCGATGCCGCCACCGCCGCCTGCCAGGCCCAGATCAACGCCCTGCTGGATCAGGGCCTGATCAGCGGCCCCGCGCTCCCTCCAGCAGCGGCCCGAAACGCGCTGCCGCCCAGCTCCTGAGATCACGGCCCGTGAGCACCCACAGGGCCGCCCGGGCGCCATCACCCCACACCTTGCGCCAACCCTCCGGCGTGCAGCGCGTGCCGCAGGGCACCGCCACGGGCGTGAGGCCAATGCCGCGGCTGCCCGCCACCAAACGGCCCACGAGCATGGCCCGCTGCATGTGATCGCTGCTGGTCACCAGCAACACGTGGCGCACCTTGGCGCGCCTGAGCTCATCCACGATCGAGGTGAAGTTGGTGAGCGTGTCGGTGGCGCGGTAGTCGAGCTGCACCCGCCCCTGATCCAAGCCGCGGCGCCCAAACAGCCAGTGGGCGTATTCCGGATTGCTGCCCCCGCTCACCAGCACCGGCAGACCATCGCGCTCAGCCAGCTCAGCGGCAACCCGCTCGCGCTCCACATCGCCGCCCAGCACCAGGATCATCTGAGGAGGCGGCAAGGGGGGCTGCCACAGCCCGCGGGAGAACACCAACAATCCCGCTCCGGCCAGGGCCAGCAACAGCCAGCGGCCACGGCCGCGCTTCCGGCGCCGGGGCTTGGTGGCGCGCCGCGCCTGGGGCGCTCCCTGGCGCTGGCCGGAGCGGGGGCGTGTCACAACCCCTCCACCGGGCTTGTGGGATAGAGCGGCAGCACAGGAGCCCAGGGACCCGCCAGATCAGCGGCTTGGGCCAGCTGCGCCAGCTCGAGCAGTTGCAGGGCATCGGCCTCAGCATCCACAACGGCCGCCGCACAGGGGTCATCCCCGCCCCAACTCTCACCGGGACGCACCAGCCGAGGCAGCTCCAGCTCCGCCACCCCACCCAGCGCTGCCGGATCGAGGCCGTAACAACCCACCACGCTGCCGCGGCGGGGCAGCAACTGCTCCAGCCACAGCCGCTTTCCAGCCTCATGCGGGGCCTGCGCGGTGAGCAACCGCCGAGCGATCAGCAAAAAGCTGCTGAAGCCATGCAAGGGAACCGCCAACTGCTGAGCCAGGGTGCGGGCCAGCACCACCGTGAGCCGGGTTCCGGTGAAGCCACCCGGCCCAGTGGCCACAGCCAGCCGCCCCAGCTGAGGCCACTGCTCGGCCGGCAACACCTGCTCCACACAGGGGAGCAGATCATTGGAAAGGCGCCGTCCCAAAGGGAAACTCGCCACCCGAACAGCCGCAGCGGGCTCCCCGAGGGGCTGAACCGCCACCCCGAGGGTCTCGCTGGAGCTGTGGAGCGCCAGCAGCAACGGCCGCGATGCACACGGCTGGTCGTGTTGAAAGCTGGAGGCAGCACCACTCATGTAGGCACCACCTGATCGGGGCGGAGCCGCTGCCAGCGGCCGCGCTCGCGTTCAAAGCTGCCGCAGCTGCGCACGTCCCACTCCACACCCACCTGGCCATCCTGCAGATCAAGCACCTGCACGTGAATCCGGGGTTCCTGCGGGGCAAACACCGGCGTAGCGGTGAGGTGAGGCACCCCATGCTGGCGCTCAACCGCGTGGTAGGCCTGGCATTGGTCCACCCAGCGGCAATCCACGCAGATGCACATGCCCGGCGCCGCAGCGGATGGGGCCATTGTGACCCCTGCCGGGGCAGCGGAGCTGGCATGGCAGCGGCTGGAGCCCGAGCGCTGGCCGCTACCGCTGGATGCCTTCCCGAGCGAGGCGGCGCTGGTGGGGGGCGCCGTGCGCGATGCCCTGCTCGATCGCCTGGCCACCGCCCCGGATCTGGATTTGGTGGTGGAGGGCGATGCCGTGGCTCTGTGCAAGCAGCTGGGCCGGCGCCATGGCGGCAGCAGCGTTGTGCTCGATGCCGAGCGATCGATGGCGCGGCTGGTGATCGGCGGCTGGAGCATCGATCTGGCCCGCCGCGACGGCGCCAGCCTGGAGGCCGATCTGCATCGGCGCGACTACACGATCAATGCCATGGCACTGCCCCTGGCCGATCACCAGCAGCTGGTGGATCCCCTCGGCGGCCTGGAGCATCTGCGAACGCAACAACTGGTGGGCGTGGCGGAGGCCAACCTGCTCGACGATCCCCTGCGCCTGCTGCGCGGGCTGCGGCTGGCCGCCCAACTGGGCTTTGCGCTTGAGCCCAGCACCGAGCGCTGGATCGAGCTGCACCATGGCGCGATCGCTGGGGTGGCGGGCGAGCGGGTGCTGGCCGAGCTGGAGAAGCTGGCTGCCGCCCCCTGCGGTGAAGGGTGGCTCGCTCGCTGCCTGGAGCTGGGCCTGCTGGCCCCGTGGCGCACGAGCGGCTGGAGCCAGGCGGAAGCCCACCGGCTAGCGCTCTGTAGCGCCGCCAACGCGCAGCGGCTCGCACTAACCGCGGCAGAGCGCAACACGTTTCTGCCGCTGGCACGCCTGGCCAACAGCCTCGATGGCCGGGCCCTCGAGCAGCTGCGCAGCAGCCGCAAGTTGCAGAAACAAGTGGCCACGCTGCGCCGCTGGCTGGAGCACTTGGAAGGCGCTGAACCCGCCCAACAAGCGGAAGCGCTCAGCGAAGCGGAACGCCTGCAACTGCATCGCGATCTGGAGGACTGCCTGCCGGCCCTGCTGCTGCCCTGGCCCGCAGAGCAGGCCCAGATCTGGCTGGCGCGCTGGCGCGATCACCACGATCGGTTGTTTCACCCCAGGCCCGCCATCGACGGGCGCAGCCTGCAACAGGAGCTGCAGATCGAAGCATCACCGCTGCTGGGGGAGCTGCTGCGCTATCTGATGCAGGAACAGGCCTTCGGCCGTGTGCACAGCCACGACGAAGCACTGCAGCAAGCCAGGCAATGGCTCACATCCGCTGATCATGCTGGCGGAAGGGCACCTCGGCGTGATTAACTTCCTACGCAAAGGCGTTTAAGACGACCTGATTCGCGCCAATTCGGACGCTGAGATCTCGCCAGTTCGGTTAACAGCCTTGAAACGCCACTTCACGCAGCTGAGCTGCCAGTTGCACGGTCTTGTGCACTGCCAGAGCTGCAAGGAGTAGCGGGCACCGTCCAAACGCGTGGTATCAGCCCGCAGGGCCAGAACACGTTTTTCTTCCTCTCTCTCCCCCTTTCCTTCCCATGAGCGTTCGTCTGTACGTCGGCAACCTGCCCCAGAGCTTTGATGCCAAGGAGCTCGACGCTCTGTTCGCCAGCGTGGGTGAGGGGGTCCGCTTCAAGGCCGTGCAAGACCGCGAAACCGGCGCCGGCCGTGGCTTCGGCTTCGCCAACGTTGACGACGAGAAGGTGGCCGATGCCGTGATCGAGCAACTGAACGGCCGTGAGTTCGCCGGCAACGCGCTGCGCATCGAGCGTTCCGAGCGTCGTGATGAGCGCCGCGGCAACGATCGCCGCCCCGGTGGCGCCCCTGGCACCCCCGCCGTGGCCCGCAAAGCCGTGAACAAGGTGGTGCACCGCGATTCCGTGGAGGAAGGTGCTCCCGATCCCCGCTGGGCCGGCGAACTGGCCAAGCTCAAGAGCCTGCTCGACAACCAGAAGGCAGCGGTCTGAGGTTCACCATGGAGGAGCAGTGCTGGAACTGGCGCGGCTTCTCCATCACCTACAGCTGCGTTGAAGCAGAAGCCAACGGCTCTTCCTCTGGGAGAGCCGTTCTTTGTGTGCACGGCTTCGGCGCCTCCAAGGGCCACTGGCGCCACAACCTGGCTCCGTTGAGCCAGGCAGCAACGGTTTACGCCATCGATCTGCTCGGCTTCGGCTACAGCAGCAAACCACTCTCCTGCCTCGAGGGTGAACCTCTGCTCCCCGGGGCCGTGCGCTACGGCTTCGATCTCTGGGCGGAGCAGGTGCGCGATTTCTGCCTCGAGGTGATCGGCATCAACCAGGGCATCGAGCTCCAACTGATCGGCAATTCGATCGGTGGCGTGGTGGCGCTGAATGCCACCCGCTTGCTGCAAGAGATCCACCAGGATCCCCAGCAGGTGATCCTGATCGACTGCGCCCAGCGCGAACTCGACCTCAAGCGGCTCGACACCCAGCCCTGGCCCGCCCGCCTCACCCGGCCGCTGGTGATGACGGTGGTGCGGCAGCGCTGGATCATCCAGAGCCTGTTTCAGCTGCTGGCACGACCCGCCTTCGTGCGAGGCGTGCTGCAGCAGGCCTATCCCAGTGGCAGGAACGTGGATCAGGCGTTGGTGGATCTGCTGATCCGCCCCAGCCAACAACCCGGCGCCACGGAAAGTTTTCGAGGCTTCGTGAATCTGTTCAACGACTGGCTCGCGCCTCAATTGCTGGAGCAGCTGCGGGTGCCCGTACGCCTGCTGTGGGGCGCGCAAGATCCCTGGGAACCGCTGGAGGAAGCGCAGCGATGGCAGCACAACCACGCCTGCATTCAGGAGCTCACAGTGCTCGATGGGCTCGGCCACTGCCCCCACGACGAATCACCCGAGCAGGTGAATCCGATCTTGCTGGCGTGGCTGCAGCTGGGCTGGCGTTAACGCGCCTGCGCAATCACAAACGAGCGCGGTAAATCCAGGAACTTGCCCGAGGTGGGCACGTAGGCGCGGTTGTTGAACACGTCGTAATCGAGCTCCTCAATCACATCAAGAATGCCGCGATACAACCGCAGGGAAGCCCACACCGGCCAGCGTGCATCCGGGGCCAGCCAACGCACACCCGCCTCCGATCGCGCAAACCACTCGCGGGCTCGCTGCAGCTGAAAGCGCATCAGTTCACGCCAACTGTCGTTGAGGGTGCCGGCCATCAGCTCAGCTTCGCTGTAGCCGAAACGCTCGAGATCTTCCTGGGGCAGATAAATGCGGCCGCGACCGCGGTCTTCACCCACATCACGCAGGATGTTGGTGAGCTGATTAGCAATACCGAGCGCCACCGCCGCTTCACTGGTATCGGGAGGATGGCTCCAGGGGGCCGAGGTGTAGGCCGGATCGATGCCCATCACCTCCTGGGTCATCAAGCCCACGGTGCCTGCCACTCGGTAGCAATAGAGCTTCAGCTGCTCGAATGTGGCGTAGCGGTGGGTGGTGAGATCCATCCGCATGCCCTCAATCATGTCGAGATAGGGCTGAATCGGCTGGGGATAGCGCTCGATCGTGTCGGCCATCACACGATCCAGGCCATCGCGAACGGTGCCGGCGAACAGATCGCGGGTGCGCTGCTCCCAGACATCCAGGCGCTCGGCCAGCTCAGCCTCGGGGCGGGTCATCGCCTCGGGGCTATCCATCAGCTCATCGGTGCGGCGGCACCACACATAGATGGCCCAGATGGCCCGGCGCTTGGCCGGCGGCATCAGCAGCGTGCCGAGGTAGAAGGTTTTGGCCCACTCGGCGGTTTCCTGCCGGCAGGCCTCGTAGGCCTCCTCCAAGGAAGGAATTTCCGTTGGGGCAGCAGCAGCCAACGACACAGGCTCAGGCCGCCGCTGGCACCGCCGCAGCCACCGGGGCTGCTGCCACGGCCTGGGCGCAGAGCTTGCCGCTCAGCACAGCACCCTCCATCGAAGCCAGGTAGCGCTGCATGGTGTAGTCGCCGGCGAGGAAGAAATTGGGGATCGGGGAAGTCTGATCCGGGCGCAGCTGCTGGCAACCAGGCACGGTTTTGTACACCGATAGGGGCGTTTTCACCACGATCGCCTTGCGCAGCTTGGCCTGGTCGTCGCCGGTGAAGTGCATCGGGAAGAGGCGCTTCAGCTCCTCCATCGTGGCGGCCACGATGTCGTCGTCGCTGCGGCCGATCCAGTCTTTGGCGGGAGCGAACACCAGCTCGAGCATCGAGCGCTCGGGATCCTCGTATTCCTTGCAGGTGTTGCTCATGTCGGCATACACGCTCAGCAGAGGGCTGCGGCTGAACAGCAGGTGATCGATTTCGGTGAGCTTGCGATCAAACCAGAGGTGGATGTTGATCACCGGCACGCCGTTGAGGCCATCGAGCTTCTTGAAGTAGGGCATCTCCTTCCAGGGCTCCGGCAGCAGCAGCTTGAACGGATCCACCGGCAGCGCGCTCACGTAGGCATCGGCCTGGAGCGTGAACCCCTCTTTGCCCTTGATCCCGCCGATGCGGAAACCGCTCACCGAGCCATCGGCATTGAGCTCGATCTCGCGCAGCGGAGCATCGAGATGCACTTCACCGCCCCGCTCGCACACGTAATCCACAATCGGCTGGCACAGCCGCTGCGGCGGGTTGCCATCCAAGAAGGCCATCTTGGATCCGTCGCCCTCCTGGAGGAAGCGATTGAGGGCGGTGAGCACCACGGTGCTGGAGATTTCATCGGGATCGATGAAGTTCAGCGCTTTGGCCATCGCGATGAACACCTCATCGTTCACCCGCTCCGGGATGTTGTGCAGGCGCAACCATTCCGTCCAGGAGTATTTATCGCACTCCTCCACATATTGTTGCCCGCGCAGCATGGCGGGAACAAGGCCCATGCCGAAGGAGATCTTCTCCGGCCAGGTGAGCATGTCGTTGTTGCCGAGAATCGCCGCCACGCCGTTGAACGGCGCCGGGATATCGGGGAAATCAAAGCGGCTGTAGGTGCCGGGCGTTTCCTTCTGGTTGAAGATCATCGAGTGGCTCTTCCACTGGAGCCGGTCTTCGATGTTCAGCTCCTTGAAGAGCTGGCGCATGTTGCGGTAGGCGCCGAAGAAGATGTGGAGGCCGGTCTCGTACCAGTCGCCGTCCTCGTCTTGCCAGGCGGCCACCTTGCCGCCGAGCACATCGCGAGCTTCCACCACCACCGGGGTATGACCGGCGTCGCAGAGGTACTTGGCGCAGGCCAGACCGGCCAGACCAGCACCGGCGATCGCGACGCGCATGAAAACCCCTGAATCAGCAGACAACCTTAAGGGGGCTGCTGCAGGGGTGCTGAGCCAATGCCGCGAGCCCACCTGAATCCAACCCGCCGCGGCCGGCGCTTGACCGCACGGCGCGGGGGCTTTCTAAAGTCAACGCAGCCGGTCTTTGGGTCTGCCGGCCTGCGCTGCCCTGCCCTGCTCCATGGCCGACACACTGCTCAAAGCCACCACACGCCACGTGCGCATCTTCACGGCCCGCGTGGAGAACGCTCAGTTGGTGCTCGACCCCAACCAGCTCACGCTGGACCTCGACCCTGACAACGAGTTCCTCTGGGATCAGGCCAGCATCGAAACCGTGCAGCAGCGCTTCCGCGAGCTGGTGGATGCCCATGCCGGCCAGGATCTCAACGACTACAACCTGCGCCGCATCGGTTCGGAACTCGAGGGCAAGATCCGCGAACTGCTCCAGGCCGGCGCCCTCCGCTACAACCCCGACTGCCGGGTTCTGAACTACTCCATGGGCCTGCCGCAGGCCCCCCAGAGCGCATGACCCGATCCCGCAGCAGCCGCGGCTACGACGACGACCGTTACGGCTATCCGGAGGAGCGTCGCGGGCGCCCCAGCCGCGGGCGTGATCCCTACGACTTGCCCCGGCGCGGTGGCGGCTCCTCGGGCGGCGGCAACGGCCCCGGTGGCGGCGGCGGCTTTCAGTTCAACGTGGCCAGCGGAGCGATCCTGGCGGGCGTTCTGGTGGTGGGCATCGGCATCGGCACCGGCATCTCCAGCACCACCCAGGGGGATCAGGGCAACATCGCCAGCTCCCAGCAGCTCGACATGGCCGTGCCCGATCCGGAGTTCTGCCGGCAATGGGGCGCCAGCGCCTTCGTGATGGACATCGAGCTGTACACCACGATGAACCCCAGCACTAGCTTCGTGACGCAGCCCGCGCTCAAGCCCGGCTGTGTGATCCGGCGGGAAAACTGGAGCGTGCTGCAGAAGGAGGGCGCGGTGACCGCTGAGCAGATGCGCCAGTGCAAGCAGCGGATGAACACCTTCGCCTACATCGGCTCCGTGAAAGACAAGCCGGTGGTGCGCTGCGTGTACCAGACCGACACCAGCGAGAACAAGTTCCTCACCAAGGGCGTCGCCGACGACACCGTGGGCATTACGCCGGAAGCCGATCAGTTCTGATCGATCAGGCTGGATCAGCCCCCGCCTGCTCCACGGCGGGGGGCTGGTTTTGCAGAAGCGGCCGGCGCAGGGGGCTATCGGGGCTGGCGAACACCGGCAGCACCTCCTTACGGAAGGCATCAGCCGCGCGGGAGCAGTAGCGCGAGGGATGGCTGATCAACTTGAGCTGCCGCCGCACCGAAAGATCCGCAAGGGCCGGGCGGTGCAGGCTGCCCGCCGCCAGCTCCCGCTCGATCGATACCACCGGCAGGAAGGCGGCGCCCAGGCCGCTCTGCACGGCGTTCTTGATGGCCTCAAACGAGTTGAGCTCCATCTCGATCTTCAGGCGCGACACATCCAGGCCTGAGCGCGCCAGCAGTTGGTCGACCATCTTGCGGGTGGTCGACTGGGCATCCAGGCACACGAAGCCCAGGCGGTAGAGATCGTCTTTGCTGAGCTCCGGCAGGCGGGCCAGGGGGTGCTTGGTGGGCAGCACCAGGGCCAGCTCATCACTGGCGTAGGGCACCACCTGCAGCAGCTCGTTGAGCTCACTGGGCAACTCGCCGCCGATGATCGCCAGATCGATCTGGCCGTTGGCCACGCTCCATCCGGTGCGGCGGGTGCTGTGCACCTGCAACTGCACCGCCACGTCGGGGTACTTCTGACGGAACAGCCCGATCATCCGCGGCATCAGATAGGTGCCGGTGGTCTGGCTGGCGCCCACGATCAGGGAGCCGCCCTTGAGGTTGTGGAGATCGTCGAGGGCTCGGCAGGCCTCCTGGCACTGGCTGAGGATCCGATCGCAGTAGCTGAGCAGCAGGTGGCCGGCTTCGGTGAGCTGCGCCTTGCGGCCGCCCCGATCGAACAGCGACACATTCAGCTGCTTCTCCAGGTTCTGGATCTGGAGGCTCACCGCCGGCTGCGTCACATAGAGGCTGTCGGCCGCTTTTTTGAAGCTGCCCTCGCTGGCGATCGCCCGCAGGATGCGCAGCTGATCGAGGGTGAAGGGCAGATCAGCCATGCAGGGGCGCAGGGTGGCTGCGAGAGGTTGAACTCTAGGTGCCCTCTCGGGGATCTCAGGCGACTGGGGAGAATCAGCCCACTCCTCGCGCCAGCCGGCCTGTGACTCCCACCAGCGATCTCCATCACAGCAGCTGGGTGATGCTGGCGCTGCTGCTGGCCTTTGCCGTGATTCACAGCGGCGGCGCCTCCCTGCGCTACTGGGGCGTGGAGCGCATCGGTGAGCGGGCCTGGCGGCTGCTGTTCGCCGCCGTGAGCATCCCTTCAGCCGTGGTGGTGATCGGCTACTTCCTGGCCCACCGCTACGACGGCATCCGGCTCTGGAACCTGCAGGACCAGCCCTGGATCATTCCGGTGGTGTGGGTCGGTACCGCCATCAGCTTTCTGTTTCTCTATCCGGCCACCTACAACCTGCTGGAGATCCCGGCGGTGCTCAAGCCCCAGGTGCGGATGTACGCCACAGGGATCATCCGCATCAGCCGCCATCCCCAGGCCATCGGCCAGATCCTCTGGTGCTGCACCCACCTGCTCTGGATCGGCAGCAGCTTCATGGTGGCCACCTGCGCCGGCCTGATCGCCCATCACCTATTCGCGATCTGGAACGGTGATCGCCGCCTGAGCAATCGCTTTGGAGCCGCCTTCGAGGAGCTGCGGGCCAGCACCTCGGTGGTTCCCTTCAAAGCCGTGCTCGATGGACGGCAGCAGCTACAGCTCAGCGAATTCCTGCGCCCCGCCCAGCTGGGGATCGCCATCGCGGTGGGGGTGTTCTGGTGGGCCCATCGCTTCATCGGCAGCGGTGCCACTGCCTTCAGCCGCACCGGGCTTGCCCACTGGCTGGGATAAATCGCCCATCGCGCTGCCTACACTCGCCCTGATTGCACCAGCGCCGGATGCCCTCGCCTGCCGAACTCGCCTGGCTGATTCCGGTGTTGCCCTTGATTGGGGCAGCGGTGGTGGGCCTTGGCCTGATCAGTTTCAACCGCACGGTGAACCGCCTGCGCAAGCCGGTGGCCCTGTTCCTGATCACCAGCGTGGGTGCCGCCGCCGTGCTCAGCTACGCCGTGCTCGCCCAGCAGCTGGCGGGGGCCGGCCCCACTGAAGTGTTGTTCAACTGGGCCAGCGCGGGGGCCTTCACCCTGGAGATGGGCTTCCGCGTGGATGCCTTGGGTGCCGTGATGCTCGCCTTGGTGACCACCATTGCCGTGCTGGTGATGGTGTATTCCGATGGCTACATGGCCCACGACAAGGGCTATGTGCGTTTTTTCACCTACTTGGCCCTATTCAGCAGCTCGATGCTGGGCCTGGTGATTAGCCCCAACCTCCTGCAGATCTATGTGTTCTGGGAGCTGGTGGGCATGTGCTCCTACCTGCTGGTGGGCTTCTGGTACGAGCGCGATGGCGCCGCCAATGCTGCCCAGAAAGCCTTTGTGGTGAACCGCGTGGGCGACTTCGGCCTGCTGCTCGGCATCCTCGGTCTGTTCTGGGCCACCGGCAGCTTCGGCTTTGAGCAGGTGGGCACAGGCCTGCAAGCAGCGATTGCCAATGGCAGCGTGTCGAACGGCATCGCGGTGCTGCTCTGCCTTCTGGTGTTCATGGGCCCGATGGCGAAATCGGCCCAGTTCCCGCTGCACGTGTGGCTGCCCGATGCGATGGAGGGCCCCACACCGATCTCTGCGCTGATCCACGCCGCCACGATGGTGGCGGCCGGCGTGTTCCTGGTGGCGCGCCTGCAGCCGGTGTATGTGCCCTTCCCTGAAGTGCAGGTGGTGGTGGCCGTGATCGGCACGATCACGCTGTTTCTGGGGGCATCGATCGCCCTCACCCAGATGGATCTGAAGAAGGGCCTGGCCTACAGCACCGTGAGCCAGCTCGGCTACATGATGCTGGCCATGGGCTGCGGTGCCCCGGTGGCCGGCATGTTCCACCTGGTAACCCACGCCTTCTTCAAGGCGATGCTCTTCCTGGGTTCCGGCTCGGTGATCCACGCCATGGAAGAGGTGGTGGGCCACGAAGCCGTACTCGCCCAGGACATGCGCCTGATGGGCGGCCTGCGCAAACACATGCCGATCACCAGCAGCACCTTCTTCATTGGCTGCCTGGCGATCAGCGGCATCCCGCCCCTGGCTGGCTTCTGGAGCAAAGACGAAATCCTGGGCCAGGCCTTCGGCAGCTTCCCGGTGCTCTGGGCCGCCGGCTTCATCACCGCCGGCATGACCGCCTTCTACATGTTCCGGCTCTACTTCCTCACCTTTGAGGGCAGCTTCCGGGGCAACGACAAAGCGACGCAGGCGCAGCTGATGGCCGCCGCCGGCAAGAGCTCTGACGAGCACGCCGATGATCACGGCCACGCCCATGCCGAGCATCCGCACGAATCCGGCTGGCAGATGGCTATGCCCCTGGCGGTGCTGGCGGTGCCTTCGGTGCTGGTGGGCCTGCTGGGTGTGCCCTGGAACAGCCGCTTCGGCTTCCTGCTCGATCCCCATGAAGCCGCCGAGGTGGCCGAGCACTTCAGCTGGGGCGAATTCCTTCCCCTGGCCGGCGCTTCGGTCGCCATCTCAGTGGTGGGCATCACCGTGGCCGTTCTGGCCTACGCCCTCCGCAAGATCGATCTGGGCACCGCTGTAGCCGGCCGCTTCCCCGCGATCAACGCCTTCCTGGCCAACAAGTGGTATCTCGATGCCATCAACGACAAGCTGTTCGTGCAAGGCAGCCGCAAGCTGGCCCGCTCGGTGCTCGAGGTCGACTCCAAGGTGGTGGACGGCGTGGTGAACCTCACCGGCCTGGTGACCCTCGGCAGCGGCGAAGGCCTCAAATACTTCGAAACCGGCCGCGCCCAGTTCTATGCCCTGATCGTCTTCGGCGGGGTGATCGCGCTGGTGGTGCTGTTCGGAGCACTCGGGTGATGGTCTGAGGCGTTGCCCTTTCGCCGGCTGCCGCTCGCGCAGGGGCGCGGCGGATGCCGGCTGCAGGGCAACGCCTCAGACCACCGCAAGGGAGGGGAAGGGCTGTCGCGAGCCAACCCAGGCCGCAGCCAAGGTCACTGTGCCGCCAGCTCTCGCCGCGCTGCCTGGGGTGTGTTCGCGGGGCGCTGTCCGCCCCCAGCGGTGAGCGCCCCGCGAACACACCCCAGGCACAACGCTCTGTGTGACATCCGCCACGCCACCGATGCAGCAGCGGAAGTGATTTCTACACTCCGCCCAGAGCCGTTGCCCCGTCTGTGCATCTGGATGTCGCCACGCTCCTGGCTGCCGCTGCAGACCAGGGCAGCAGCACAGCTTTTCCCTGGCTGAGCGCCTCGATCCTGTTTCCGATCGGCGCGGCGCTCTGCATCCCGTTTGTGCCCGACAACGGCGATGGCAAGCAGGTGCGCTGGTTTGCCCTGGGTGTTGCGCTGATCACCTTTCTGATCACGGTGGGCGCGTACCTGAACGGCTACGACCCCAGCAACCCTGATCTGCAGCTGGTGGAGAAGGTGAGCTGGCTGCCCGACCTCGGTCTGGAGTGGTCGGTAGGGGCCGACGGCATCTCGATGCCGCTGATTCTGCTCACCTCCTTCATCACGGCCCTGGCGGTGCTGGCCGCCTGGCCAGTGAGCTTCAAGCCGAAGCTGTTCTATTTCCTGCTACTGGCGATGGATGGCGGCCAGATCGCCGTGTTCGCCGTGCAGGACATGCTGCTCTTCTTCCTGGCCTGGGAGCTCGAGCTGATCCCGGTGTATCTGCTGCTGGCGATCTGGGGCGGCAAGAAGCGGCAGTACGCCGCCACCAAATTCATCCTCTACACAGCCGGCAGCTCGCTGTTCATCCTGCTGGCGGGCCTGGCGATGGCCTTCTACGGCGGCGAGATCAGCTTCAACTACACCGATCTGATGGCCAAGGGCTTCTCGGTGAAGTTCCAGCTGCTCGCCTACGCCGGTCTGCTGATCGCCTTCGGGGTGAAGCTGCCGATCGTGCCGTTGCACACCTGGCTGCCAGATGCCCACGGCGAAGCCACCGCACCCGTGCACATGCTGCTGGCGGGCATCCTGCTGAAGATGGGCGGTTACGCCCTGCTGCGCTTCAACTGCCAGATCCTGCCGGATGGCCACGCCGTGTTCGCGCCGCTGCTGGTGGTGCTTGGGGTGGTGAACATCATCTACGCCGCGCTCACCTCGTTTGCGCAGCGCAACCTCAAACGCAAAATCGCCTACAGCTCGATCAGCCATATGGGCTTTGTGCTGATCGGCATCGGCAGCTTCAGTGCCCTGGGATCCAGCGGCGCGATGCTGCAGATGATCAGCCACGGCCTGATCGGCGCCTCCCTGTTCTTCCTCGTGGGCGCCACCTACGACCGCACCCACACCCTGCAGCTCGATGAGATGGGCGGCGTGGGCCAGAAGATGCGCAAGATGTTCGCCCTCTGGACCGTGTGCTCGCTGGCCTCACTGGCGCTGCCGGGCATGAGCGGCTTCGTGAGCGAACTGATGGTGTTTGTGGGCTTCGCCACCGACGACGCCTACACCCTGCCCTTCCGCGTGGCGATCGATGGCCTCGCCGCGATCGGTGTGATCCTCACGCCGATCTACCTGCTCTCGATGCTGCGGGAGATCTTCTACGGCCAGGAAAAAGCCGAGCTGGTGGGTCACACCAACCTGGTGGACGCCGAGCCGCGCGAGATCTACATCATTGGCTGCCTGCTGGTGCCGATCATCGGCATCGGCCTCTACCCCCGCCTGATGACCGACAGCTACAAGGCGTCGATGGAAGTGCTCGTCGCCAAAGACGAGCGGGCCATGAAGGCCATGAACGCCCCAGCCGGTGCCGGCTTGATCCGTCAGGCGCCGCTCACAGCTCCAGCGCTGGCCGGGTAACAAAGCCTGCTGCCTGCCGAATTCGGCTGGCCCAGATCTCAAAGATCTACGTAATCTTCGAGCGCAACACCCCGGTGCCTTCCGACCGATGAAGCAGCTGAACTTCCTGCTGATCTTCAGCTTCGGCCTGGCGATGGTGATGTTCACCCTGGAGAACACCGCCCCCACCACGGTGCAGTTCCTGCCGGGGCTGAGCGCCACCTTGCCCCTGGCAGCCCTGCTGCTTCTGGTGGGTGGCATCGGTGCCACAGCGGCCTGGGTGTTCGCCGTATGGACCGGCGTGGTGAAGCGGGTGGAAAGCCAGATCAATCCGGGCGAAGCGGAAGCACAGCAGGTGCGCATCCGCGAGCTCGAAGAAGACGTGCAGCGCTACCGCGCCGCTGTGGATGCACAGCTGGGGCTACTGCCGGCCGCCGGTGAGAGCTCAGCGCAAACCGAAGCGGCCTGAAGGCAGCTCTGGCCTGGCTTTTCAGGCTTCGAGCCGATAGGGTCAGGTGAGTGCAAGCGGACCCGTGGCCACAGATGGCGCCAGGCTGGCCATCCGCCTGTTGCAAGACGCCGCGGAACGGGGCGACCTCGATCCCTGGGATGTGGATGTGATCGCCGTCGTGGACGGCTTTCTCGATCAGCTGCGCCAACGCATTGAAGTGCCCAGGCTGGTGGCCGCCATGGGGCGCGGCGGCAGCTACGAACAGGATCTGGCCGAAACCAGCGAGGCCTTTCTGGCCGCCTCGATGTTGGTGAGCCTCAAGGCGGAGGTGCTGGAAGCGCAAACCTTTCCGCCCGAGCCGCTGCTCGATGACGACGTCTGCTTTGACTTCGATGCCGAGGGCCAGGGCTGGCTGCTCAGCCCCGGCGTAGAGCTGCCCAGGCGCCCGGAGCGCCACCTGCTGCGCCGCCCCGTGGCCCCGCCGCCCCTGCAGCGGCCGGTCACGCTCGGTGAGCTGATCCGCCAACTCGAAGACATCGCCGAGCGGCTGGAGCAGGAGGAGGGCCAGCGCAGTAAACGCCAGCGGAGCAAGCGCTACAGCGATCGAGCCGTGATCGAGCAGGTGGCGGCCCTGGCCCACCGCGAGAAGCTGCCGGAAACCACCGCCGCCCTCAGCCAGTTCCTGCTGCAGTGGCCGCCAGCACTGGAGTGGACCGGCTTTGAAGGGCTGGTGCAGGCCTGGGCTGGAGTGGCCCCGGACGATCTCGACAGCGATCGGGTGGGGGTGTTCTGGGCGCTGCTCTTCCTCTGCTCCCAGGGCAAGGTGGAGCTGGAGCAGCAGGGCGGCCTGTTTGGCCCGCTGCAGCTCAAGCGGCTGCTGGATGAGGGCGAGAGCGTGCAATTGCCCCTGCCTGCGGAACTGGGGTCAGCTCGGGGGCCGGCTCGGGAGCCGCTTGCGGCCTAGAGGCCTTGCGTAGGGTGGGCCCACTCACCGAAAGCAGACAGCGCCGATGAAGGCGATGATCCTGGCGGCCGGTAAGGGAACGCGGGTGCGACCGATCACCCACATCGTTCCCAAACCGATGATTCCGATCCTGCAGAAACCCGTGATGGAGTTTCTGCTCGAGTTGCTGCGGGAACACGGCTTCACCGAAATCATGGTGAATGTCTCCCACCTGGCCGAGGAGATCGAGAACTACTTCCGCGATGGCCAGCGCTTCGGCGTGGAGATCGCCTACAGCTTTGAAGGCCGCATTGAAGACGGCCAGCTGATCGGCGATGCCCTCGGCTCTGCCGGTGGTCTCAAGAAGATCCAAACCTTCCAGCGCTTCTTCGACGACACCTTCGTGGTGCTCTGCGGGGATGCCCTGATCGATCTTGATCTGAGCGAGGCGGTGCGGCGCCATAAGGCCAAAGGGGCCATGGCCAGCCTGATCACCAAGCGCGTGCCCCGCGATCAGGTGAGCAGCTATGGCGTGGTGGTGACCGACGACGACGGCCGGGTGCTCTCCTTCCAGGAGAAGCCGGCGGTGGATGAGGCCGCCAGCGACATGATCAACACCGGCATCTACATCTTCGAGCCCGAAGTGCTCGACTATGTGCCGGATGGTGTGCCGTTCGACATCGGCTCAGATCTGTTCCCGCGCCTGGTGGCCGACGATGCCGCCTTCTACGCCCTGCCGATGGAATTCGAATGGGTGGACATCGGCAAAGTGCCCGATTACTGGCAAGCGATCCGCAGCGTGCTGCAGGGCCAGGTGCGGCAGGTGCAGATCCCCGGCAAGGAAGTGCGCCCGGGCATCTATGCGGGCCTGAATGTGGCCGCCAATTGGGACAAGATCAACGTGGAAGGCCCGATCTATGTGGGCGGCATGAGCCGCATTGAAGACGGCGCCACGATCATTGGCCCGGCGATGATCGGCCCCAGCTGCCACATCTGCGAGGGCGCCACGATCGACAACTCAATCATCTTCGATTACTCGCGCATCGGCCCCGGCGTGCGCCTGGTGGAGAAGTTGGTGTTCGGTCGCTATTGCGTGGATCGCAACGGTGATCACTTCGATCTGCAGGAAGCCGCGCTGGACTGGCTGATCACCGATGTGCGCCGCCAGGACCATGTGAGCCCCTCGCCGCAGCAGAAGGCGATGGCCGAGCTACTGGGCACCGATCTGGCGATCAGCAGCGCGAGCTGAGCCCAGCTCGCTCCAGGATCAGGGGGATGCGCTCCTCGGCCTTCACCGCCATCAGGTGCACCCCCTGGGCGATGCCCGCGTAGGCCGCCACCTGCTCAGCCGCAATGCTGATGCCCTCATCAGCGGGATTGGAAGCGCCCGCCAGGCGATCGATGATCGCCTGCGGAATGTTGGCGCCAGGCACCACCCGGTTAATGAAGGCCGCGTTCTTGGCCGACTTGAGCAGAAACACCCCGGCCAGCACCGGTAGGCCCATCGGCCCGGTGATCTCGCCCACGAAACGCTTCAGGCACTCCGCATCCATCACCATCTGGGTTTGCAGAAAGCGGGCACCCGCTTGATGCTTGCGGGCGATACGGCTCTTCAAACCACTCCAGCTGGGGCTCTGGGGATCAGCTGCGGCACCGGCAAACAAGGCCGTGGGGCCATCAGCCAGGTTGCCCCCCACAGGATCCTCACCGCGATTGAACGCCTGCAGCTGCTGCAGCAAGCGCACCGATTCGAGCTCATTCACCGGCCGCGCTCCGGGCTGATCGCCAGCGCGCACCGGATCACCCGTGAGGCAGAGCACATTGCGAATGCCGAGGGCATGGGCACCCAACAGATCGGCCTGCAGACCGATGCGGTTGCGGTCGCGGCAAGCGAGTTGCCACACGGGCTCAATGCCCTGATCGAGCAGCAACCGGCACACCGCCAGACTGCTCATCCGCATCACGGCACGGCTGCCGTCGGTCACGTTCACGGCATGCACCCGGCCCTTCAGGGCTCGCGCATGGGCCAGGGTGCTGCTGGCATCACCCCCACGGGGTGGCATCACCTCAGCTGTGATCGCGAGGGAGCCCACCTCCAGTGCCTGCTGCAGCCCCAAAACACCCGTGATCAGATCGGGTCATCATCAACCACCGCCCCAAGCCACCGCGGTGCAACCAGCCGCCTGTTCTCCCCGGGACGCGCTCCCTAGAGTGAGCGCTCAGCCTTCAGGCGTGGATGGATCTCTCGGAGCGCGAACTGGAGATCATCGATCTGGTGGCCCAGGGGCTCACCAATCAGGAAATCGGCGAAAAGCTGATGATCAGCAAGCGCACCGTGGATAACCACGTGAGCAATGTGTTCACCAAAACGGGCGCCAAAAACCGCGTGGCCTTGCTGAACTGGGCCATGGATCACGGCAAGATCTGCCGCGATGGCTTCAATTGCTGCAACCTGCCTCAGGAGGGCAGTGCCAACTGAGCCCCCGCAGCCTCCACCGCGAACTCGTGCACGAGGGATTCCAGGCTGAAACTGTCTTCCGGCAGACCAAACAACTCGGCGTAGGCCAGGCAATCCGCCTGATCACGGCCGCTGAAGCGCAACAAGCCTTGCTGGTCGTAAAGCCCGAGCACCGTGCTTCTGCTCAATCCTTAAGAGAATCCTAAGCCTGCTGCATCGCCAGATTCAAGAGCCAGGGCCGCTGCTCCTCCGGCTGCCAGAGCTGGAAAGGCCGCTGCGCCAGCGCCGCATTGCTGAAGGCTCCGATGCCGGTGATTTCACAGCTGCACCAGGGGGGTATCGCCACCGCCGACTGCTCACTCTCCAGCTCCACCTCGGCGATCACCAGCGGTGCGTTGTCGCCGGAGAACACATCCAGCACCCAGTCGCCGCCGGGGAGATCCAGCCCGTAGCGCTGCTTGAGCACCCGCGCTGCACTGCGCTCCAGCAGGGCATCGGCATCCTGCGGCGGGATGGCGTACTCAAATTCGTGGCGCGCGATGCCGCTGGCGGGATATTTGAGCGTGAGCCAGGCGGAATCGGTGCCGTCGCTGCGCACGCGCAGGGTGAGGCCATCGGCGGAGCCCGCCAGATAGCCCTGCTTCAGGTTGCGGCTCCAGCGCACCTGCGGCCGCCAGCCTTCACCGGCCACCAGAAAGCGCCGCTCAATCTCGAGAGCCATGGAACTCCTGCAGGAAGGGGTGGATGCCGCTCAATTGGGAGAGGGCTCAGCAGCGGTGAGGCTGCCGGCCCAATGCAATTTGCGGCTGAGGGTGCGGTAGTAGGAGGGGTTTTGCTCCAGCAGCACCATCAAGGCGTGGTGCGGGGAGCGGCGCACGTCGCAGCGATCACCGGGCTCGAGCACCGTGGCGAAGGCGCCATCGTTCCAGAGCCGCACGCGCCGGCTCGCCTCCCCCAGCGGCCACACCGCCAGCTGCGCCCGGGGTGGCACCACCACCGGGCGGCTGGAGAGGCTCATCGGGCAGATCGGATTGACCACGATCGCCTCCACGCCAGGGTGAAGGATCGGGCCGCCGGCGGCCATGGAATAGCCGGTGGAACCAGTGGCGGTGGAGATGATCAGGCCATCGCCGCGGTATTGATCCACCACCTCGCCGTCGATCTCGAGCTCGAGCACACAGGTGGGCGACACCTCATCAAGGCCGGGCCGGAAGTAGAAGTCGTTGAGGGCGGCGTACACCGCGTCGCTACGGTCGGTGCTGGCCTCGAGCATCATGCGGCGCTCGAGGGCGAAGCGGTCGTCGCGCAGGCGATGCCAGAGATCGCTCTCACCATCAGGCCCATGGCCCTGGCTGAGCAGCTTGCGCTCATGGGTGAGGAAGCCGAAATGGCCGCCCACGTTGAAGCAGAGGATCGGAACCCCCAGGGGTGCCAGGTGCCGTGCAGCCCCAAGCACGGTGCCATCGCCCCCGAGCACCACTGCCAGATCCGGTGGGCCGCCCTCATCGGCCAACAGGCCTGGGAAGGGATTGGCGCTGGCGCCGCTCATCGCAACCGCCACCTTCACGCCCTGCTCCCGCAGGGTTTCGGCGCTACGGCGAGCCTGGCGCAGGGCCGCCTGGCTGGCGGCACGATGGATCAACCAAACGTTCTCAAGCCGCATGGCAGGTGAGCAGTGCCCCCAGCCTGGCTACCAACGCAGCAGGTTGAAGCGCTCCATGTCGACCGTCTCACGGTTCCGGTAGAGCGAGAGCAGGATGGCGAGGCCAACAGCCGCTTCTGCGGCAGCCACGGTGATCACGAAGATGGTGAACACCTGGCCGCGGATCAGCTGACCATCGAGGTAGCTGGAGAACGCCATCAGATTGATGTTCACGGCGTTGAGCATCAGCTCGATGCTCATCAGCACGCGCACGGCGTTGCGGCTGTTGATCAGGCCCCACACGCCCGTGCAGAACAGGATGGCAGCCAAGGCCAGATAAGCCTGGAGGGGAACGGTGGTGGGCAGCTCGAGGTTCATCAGTTGCTCTTCTCCAGCAGCAGAGGGGTGCGGGATTTTTCGATCAAGCCCTGATCGGCGGGTTCACCAGTGGCGATGTCAGCGGTCATCACATCGCGGCGGGCCAGCACAATGGCACCGATCATCGCCATCAGCAGCAGCACCGAGGCCAGCTCGAAGGGCAGCAGATAGTCGCTGAACAGGTGCTCACCAATGCGAATCGTGGCTTCCTCGCCCACCGGCTCAGGGCCAGGGGTGGCCCAGGGAGTGGTGAAGGCCACGCGCAGCAGCAGCGCAAACAAGCCGGCGCAGACGGCACCGGAGAGCAAACGGCGCAGCGCCAGGCCAGGGATGGCGGCCAGATCTTCCTTCTTGTTCACGAGCATGATCGCGAAGAGGATCAGCACGTTCACAGCGCCCACGTACACCAGCACTTGGGCGGCAGCCACGAAGCTGGCGTTGAGCAGCAGGTAGAGGCCCGCCACCGACAGGAAGACGCCGCCAAGCAGGAAGGCGGAATACACGATGTTGGGCAGCAGCACCACGCCCAAGGCGCCGATGGCCACCACGGCCGAGAGCACCGTGAAGCAGATCAGCTGGGTGGAGGAGGCGATGGTCATCAGGCGTTCTCCTCGCTGGCGGCAGGGGCAGTCTGCACCTGGGAGGGCAGTTGGCCGGCGCGGGGGCGCTTGGGATCCACACCGTGCGGCTCGATTTCGCCCTTGGGCAGATAGGCCAGCTCGCGCAGGGGGATCACCGCCGGGTCGCTGGTCACGCTGGTGGGCAGGCGGCCCAGAGCCACGTTGTCGTAGTTGAGGCTGTGGCGATCGAAGGCCGCCAGCTCGTATTCCTCGGTCATCGAGAGGCAGTTGGTGGGGCAGTACTCCACGCAGTTGCCGCAGAAGATGCACACCCCGAAGTCGATCGAGTAGTTGCGCAGCTCCTTCTTCTTGGTGGCCTTGTTCATCACCCAATCCACCACCGGCAGGTTGATCGGGCAGACGCGCACACACACCTCGCAGGCGATGCACTTGTCGAATTCGTAGTGGATCCGGCCCCTGTAGCGCTCCGAAGGGATCAGCTTCTCGTAGGGGTACTGCACCGTGATCGGCCGCCGGCGCAGGTGATCGAACGTGACCGACAGGCCCTGGGTCAGGTAGTTGGCTGCACCCACCGCGTCGCGGGTGTAGTCACCGACTTTTTTGAGGAACCCGAACATGAACAGGCGAGCAGGGGCGAAAACGCCGGCACCATGATGGCCCGGCCAAACGGAGGTGGGGGCTCAGCCGCCGAAGAAGGCGGGGAAGGCGAGCTTGAGGCCGGCGGTCACCAGCAGGTTCAC
>VGPP01000012.1 GCA_016882585.1 Cyanobacteria bacterium M_surface_7_m2_037 | reverse complement strand
CGCTGTTCGCATGGGCAGGTGCCCTTCGCCCTCCAGCACCTCCACCTGATGGTCGGGGCTGTAGCCCGCCAGATGGCGCACGTAGCGGGGCTCCATCACCGTGTCGCGGCTGCCCACCAGCCAGAGACTGGGCACCTGAAGCTGGGCCACCAGGCTGGGTAGCTGGCGCACGGCACCGCGCTGCATGCTCGAAGCCAGCAGCCCGCGGGCGGCGCGGAGATCGGCCACCAGCGGGCTGCGGATGGCTGCGGTGCCGGGCAGCTGGGCGAGCCAGCCCGGCCGCCAGCGCAGGAAGGCGGCACCACCGCGGCGCACCATCCGAAACGGCCGCGGCTGAAACACGCCGCCGCCCGAGGCCACCTGCACCACACCCGCCAGCTGCGAGCCCAGATGCTGGGCGGCATGCACCACCAGGCTGCCGCCCAGGGAATGGCCCACCAGCACCAGCGGGCGATCGCCGGCCTGCTCGCGGGCCGCTTCGGCGAGCCAGCGGCCGTAGCTGGCCAGGCTGGGCTGCAGGCCCCGCGGCCGCGGCTCATCGCCGAAGCCCGGTAGATCTGGCGTCCAGCAGTCCCAATCGGGGCTGAGCGCTGCGGTGAGGGGCTGCCACAGCCGCCCCGAGAGCAGCCAGCCATGCACACACACCAGCAGGGGAGAACGCTCCAGGGGGCTTCCGGTGGTTGAAGGGTCTCCAGCCTGCATCAGCTTTGGCCAGAGTGGGAGAGGATCATGCCAATGCTTAGTTCTCCCCCCACCGAGCTGGATGTCCTCTACGGGCAGGGCTACCGGCTGTGCCCCACGCCGAATCCGCAGCTGAGCCTGGTGCTCAGCACCCAGCGGGAGATCGATCTCTACGAACTGGAGCAGCTCTGCGATGCGGTGGGGTGGAGCCGCCGTCCCCTGCGGCGCGTGCGCAAGGCCCTTGAGAACAGCCTGCTGGTGGTGGGCCTGTGGCGGCACGATCCACGCCTTCCCCGCCTGGTGGGCTTTGCCCGCTGCACCGGCGATGGCGTGATCGAAGCCACCGTGTGGGATGTGGCGGTGCACCCCCTCTATCAGGGCGTGGGGCTGGGCAAGCAGCTGATGAGCTACGTGATCGATCTGCTGCGGGATCAGCAGGTGGAGCGGGTCACCCTGTTCGCGGATCCGGGTGTCGTGGAGTTCTATGGCGCCCAGGGGTGGCAGCTGGAGCCGCAGCAGCGCCGCTGCGCCTTCTGGTACGCCCCCTGAGCGTCAGCCGGTTGGTTGGTTGCGGAACAGATAGCCCTGGAAAAGCTGCACACCGCGCTGCTGCCAGTAGTGGAGCTGTTCGTTGGTTTCGATGCCCTCGAGGATCAGGCCGCAGTTGTTGAGTGCGCCATACCGCAACAGAAAGCTCACCAGGGCATCCACGTTGGCGTCATCGAGCCGTTGGCTGTAGCTGAGGTCGAGCTTGAGAAAGTCGGGCTTGAACTGAAACAGATAGGCGATGGAGGCGTAGCCCACGCCGAAGTCGTCGATGGCGATGCGCACGCTGAAATCCCGAAGCTGTTGCAGGCGCTGCTCCCAGAGCTCCGGCCTGTTCACCAGGGCTGTTTCGGTGACCTCCAGCACAAGCCGGCGCCGCACCGTCTCCGGCAGCGCACGCAACTGGGCAAACAGGGCCTTGATGTGCCGATCCGATCCGAAGCTCACGGCGGAGATGTTCACACCCAGTGCCTGATCCGCATGCTCCGGCTCGCGCAGCAGCGCAATGGCGCGCCGCAGCATCAGCTGATCGAGCAAGTGGATGTTCTGGTTCCGCTCCAGGGCCAGCACCAGCTCCTGCACGCTGATCGAGCCCTCCAGCTCCTGCGGCAGGCGGAACAGCATTTCGCTGTAGGCCGGCTGCCAGCCATCCCCCACGCGCTCCAGCACGGGCTCCAGCGCGTAGCGGTGGTCTTGGAGCGTTTCAAAGGAGCGGTTGAGATGAAAGTCGCGGCTTTGCTGGCGCCGTAAGTCCCGGGCTGACTCGGCCACACCCTCGGGCATGTGCCGGATTCCGCCGCTGCTGTCACCCAGGGAGAGCACCAGGGCTAGATCGGCCAGTTGCTGCGTGATGTCGTTGCTGTCGAGGCGGGTGAGGATCCCGCCCACCGCCAGCTGCATCACATCCGCCATCGCCTGCTGGAGCTCCTGTAGCTGCTGCTCGATCTGGCGGTGTTCCTCGTGGGCCTCGCTGCTCAGGGGCTCGATCACCTGCAGTAGGGTGTTGTCTTCGCCCAGGGCCAGGTGGCGGGTGGGCTCCAGTTGCTGCAGCCGTTCCCCCAGCCAAGCCAGGGCCTGGTTCTGGGCTTCGCTGCGTTGGCGGATCGCATCGCGGAACAGCATCACCTTCACCTGCAGCGCCGCAATCCAGAGCTCGTTGCGCAGGCTCTGTGGCGTCTCCCCCGATGCGGGCTGGCTGATGGTCTGCAGCAGTTCGCTGCGGCTGAGCAGCGGCCCCGGCAACTCCTGCCGCAGCAGGCGCAGCTGGTTTCTGCGGGCGCGCTCCAGTTGCACATCCCGTTGGCGCAACTGCCGCAGGCTCAGCAGGCTTCCGCCTGCAGCGATGGCCACCAGGGCATTCACGCCGAGCCAGCCCGGGGCCATGCCCTCCGCAGCAAACCAGAGCTGCTGCCAGGCCGGCACGGCCGGCTTCAGCGTGAGCACCTGGTTGTTCGGTAGCAATTCGCTCACGGCCGGGGCTGCGGTGCCCGCTTGCCCCGGGGCGCTGCTCAAGCTGGCGTTGATGCGGCTGAAGGCCTGATTCACCGCCGCGTTGTAGCTGGGCCGTTCGATGCGGCTGAAGTGCATCAGCCAGCCCCGTTCAGGCCCTGTGCTGCCGCTGCGCCGGATCGCGGTGCCGGCGCCCAGCAGCGATTGCTGGCCCGCCTGGCAGTAGAAGCCATAGGCCCGATCACCCTGACCCGCTCGGCTGCGGGCTGCCAGCTGCTGGAGATGGGTGTTCAGGCAGCGGCTCAGCTCCGCCGATAAGCCGGCGCCGATGGCGCTGCCCCGGGCCAGCAACGGGTGCTGCTTGGCATCGACGATCACCAGGCCTTGGCCGTCTTGAATGATCGAGGAGTTGGCGAGCTCGCGGCTCTCGAAACTGGGATCGTCTCCTCCGGCGTAGGCATAGAGCGGATCCCAGTGCCCCCAATCGAGCGCTGTGATCTTGTGGCTGTTCACCCGCAGCTCCAGCAGGCCCTGATCCGTTTGCCCCTGGCGGCTCTGGCGCTGTTGTTGGAGCTGCCAGCGTTGCTGCAGCAGCACCCCGGCCAGCGAAGCGCTGAGCACCATCCAGATCAGCAGCGCGCTCTGGAGCCGGCGGGGGTGGTCGCGGCGCTGGCATTGCCACTCGCGGCGGATGCTGCGCCTCCAGCGGTTGGGCTCACCCAGGCGCGCCCCCATCGTTTTGCCCAGCCACAGCCAGGCCTCATTCTGGCGAGATCAGCGCTTTTGCACCATCGCTGCCGTAATAGCGAACAGCCAGTTGCTGTGGGCTGATGCCCCGCCGCCAGGCTTGCCGCAAACGGGCATTGCGCCAGGCCGTTGCAAGCACCCCATGGCGTTGCCAGCGGCGGCCATGCACCAACAGGGGGCATTCCAGCCGGCGGATCGGAGCCAGGCGCTGCAGCCGTTGGATCAAGAGCAGATCCTCCATCAACGGCAGCGGTGGGATGCCCCCCGCACGCGCCAGCAGGGTGCGGGGCAGCAGTAACCCTTGATCGCCATAGGGCAGTTGTCGCAGTTGGCTGCGCAGCCGCACCGCCAGCTCGAGCAGCCGCAGCGGCAGCCCTGGCCCCGCCACTGCGAGATCGAAGGCCCAGGCCGCTTCCGGCGCTGCCATCGCGCCCTGCAGTGCCTCGTGCCACCCCGGTTGCAGGCGGGCATCGGCATGCAACAGCAACAGCCAGGGAGCCGTTGTGGCTGCCACGCCACGCTGCAGTTGCCATCCACGGCTGGCTTCGGTGTGCAGCACCTGAGCTCCGCCCAGGCGGGCCAGCTCGGGCGTGCCATCACGGCTGCCGCCATCCACCACCACCAGCTCTGCCATCAAACCGGCGGGAGCGGCCGCCAGATCGGCCAGCAGGAGGGGTAAGCGTGCGGCTTCGTTGAAGCTGGGCACTACCACCGCCAGGGGGGCTGCGCTCATGACCAGAGGCTGGGGTCGTTGCTGATCGGCAGCTCAGCCAGGGGGTGGTGGGGATCGAGGAGATCGGCGCTGATTGTGCGGCACACCACATCCATGGGCACGCAGAAACTGCTGCCGTCTTGATCGAAGGGCCCTTCCACATAGGCACCGATGCGCTCTGCACTCACAAAGCCCAGAAACAACAGCAGGCCCGTGAAGGCGGAGCCGCGGCTGGAGAAGGTGCCGAACAGCGTGTAGCCGTACAGCCAGCAGATCAGGCGGATGAACACGTCGTAGGTGGGCGGCAGCGGCGTGTTGCGGATGCGCTGCAACGCACCCATGGCATTGGTGAATTGCTCCATGCCCCGCAGCAGGGCATCGCGCCCCCAGTCGTTCACCGCCCCCTGCTGATACAGCCGGCCGATCAGATCAGCCCGGAGCGTCATCGTGGTGCGAACGCTCACACCATCCGGCAGGCCAAGGCCGCGGCAGAGATCGCTCACGCGCGCCCGGGCATCAGGGCGCCAGAAGCCCCGCAGCTCGAAGTTGAGCAGCCAGCACTGCAGCACCTGCAATCCCACCAGCTGCTGTTGCTGGGGCCGGAGCCGGCTCTCGCCACCGAGCAGGGTTTGCAGGGTGTCACGCCAGTGGCGGCTGCTGTTGGTGATCGAGCCCCAGAGGATGCGTGCTTCCCACCAACGGTTGATCGCCTGGGTGTTGCGGAAGGCCACGAAGATCGACACCGCAATGCCCAGCATCGACAGACCGGAGTCGTCGATCAGGCTCATCCGGTTGGCACCGGCCAGCTGCTCCACCAAAAGAGCCAGGCCGCAGAGAGCGGCCATCAACAGCAGATCCCAACGCATCCGCAACACCAGCTGGCCTGCCACCCGCAGGGCATTGCGGTGGGCCAGCTTCGGGGGCGGTGAGCTCATCGGCGGGCGGCGCGTGAACGCATCATCGATCCCGATTCAGCAGCAACCAGGGCTCCAGCGCCGAGCGGCCATCGAGGTCGCTTTGCTGGCGCAGCAGGGCCACCCTGAGGCTTCGTTGCGCTGCGCGCTCCAGGCTGAGGCTCAGCACCTGATCACTGCTCCAGGGAATGCCGCTGAACAGGGCAGCACCGCTGCGCTGCAAGCCGTGGCGCGTGATCCCGATCAGCCAGTAGCCACCATCCGCGGCGGGCCCCAACACCAGATCGTGTTGCTCGAGCAGGGCAAAGGCCTGCTCCAGATCGGCGCTCTGCAGATCGGGCAGGTCGCTGCCGATCAGCACCACCTGCTCGAACCCCTGCTCGAACCCCTGTTGCAGCTGGCGATGCATGCGGCAGCCCAGGTTGCCCCCCTGTTGCAGAGCCCACCGCAGGGGAGCGGCCATCGAGCGCTGGAGCTGTTCTCCCCAGCGGCGCAGGGCCCGCGGCCCCAGGCCCGAGGCCGACAGCAGCAGCTCCGCGTTGCAGCGGTGAGCGGCGGCGGCTGCCGTGTGCAGCGTGTGCCAGCTGAGCCGGCGCTGCATGGCCGCCGCCAATCGGCTGGAGCCGCAGCTGGCCGCCAGGCGTTGTTTGCAACGGCCTGGAGCGGGCCAGCGGGCCAGCACCACCAGCTGGCCGCGCGCGATCGGCATCGCTTCAGTTCTGGCGCGGCAGCTCGGCGGGCTGCACCTGGAGGTTGAGCTGCTGTTCCCCGCGCTGCACCTGCACGGTGAGCGGCTCACCGACGCGGCCCTGATCCACCGCCACCTGCACCTCCGAAGGGTTGTCCACCTCGGTTTTGCCCACCCGTTCGATCAGGTCGCAGGAGCGCAGGCCACCCCGTGCGGCCGGACTGCCCGGCATCACCTCCACCACCACCACACCATTGGTTTCCGGCAGGCGGCATTCAGCGTTGGTGGCATTCACCTCGCGGGCCAGCTGCGGGGTGAGTGCTTGCAGGCGCACACCGATATAAGGATGAGAGGCGCGGCCGTTTTCCAGGATCTGCGCTGCGATCTGGCGGCCGAGGTTGATCGGGATCGCGAAGCTCAGGCCCGCTCCGGGGGCTTGGCGGATCGCCGTGTTGATGCCGATCACCTGGCCGCGCTCGTTGATCAGCGGCCCGCCGCTGTTGCCGGGGTTCACGGCGGCGTCGGTCTGCAGGTAGGGCACCCGCTGGCCTTCACCCACCGCATTCGTGCGCTGCACGGCGCTGATGATGCCGGCGGTCACGGTGTTGTCGAGGCCGAGGGGGTTGCCGATGGCGATCGCCCACTCGCCCGGGCGCACCTTGGCTGAATCGCCCAGCGGGGCCACCGGCAAGCCGGCTGCCGCCACCTTCACCACGGCGACATCGGTGATCGGGTCGCTGCCCAGCACCTTGCCGCGGAAGCTACGGCCATCGGGCAGGGTCACCCCCACCTCGCTGGCCCCTTCCACCACGTGGGCATTGGTGAGGATCACCCCATCGGAGCGGGTGATGAAGCCCGATCCCTGACCCTGTTGCTGCTGAATCGAGGGGCCGCCGCCGAACAGGCCGCCGAGCGGATTCACCACCCGCCGCACCGTGTCGATGCGCACCACCGCCGGCCCCACCTTGTCGACGGCGTTCACGATGAAGTTGTTGCCGGGTTGCAGCGCCGCGCTCGGTGGGGCATCGCTGACCCGGGTGGGGTCGCCGCCGCGCCGGCCTGGCAGCCCGCCACTGCAGGCACTGAGCAGGCCTGCCAGCAGGAGAGCGCTGAGCAGGGATGGGCGGCTTGAGAGGCGCATCATCGGCAACGGTCCCGTCTGGGCACTGCCCCTATATTCGAGGGCCGGCGGGGTTCAGTGGCGGTGCAGCAAGGGGAAACGCTGTGGCGTCAGGTGCAGGAAGCGCTGCAGGGCAACCTCTCCAAGCCCACCTTCGAAACCTGGATTCGGCCCGCCCGTTGCGCCGGCTTCAACGGCGCTGAGCTGCAGCTGATCGCCCCGAATGCGTTCGCCTGCGGTTGGCTGCGCAAGAACTATCTGGCCACGATCGCTGCTGTGGCCAGCGAGATCGCTGGTCGCAGCATCAGCGTGCAGGTGGAGGCCGGCATCGACCCGGATCTGGCCCAGGGGTTGAACGGCCATGGTTTGCAGGCGGCGGTGGCCCCGGGGGAGGCGAGCCCCGTGGGGGAGTCGTCGCTGCCGGTGGCCGCTGCCGCCGGCCAGCGGCTCCCCACCGGTGAGGCACCGCGCAAGCTCGCTCCGGGCCTCAACCCCCGCTACGTGTTCAACCGCTTTGTGGTGGGGCCCAACAGCCGCATGGCCCATGCAGCGGCCCTGGCTGTGGCCGAAGCCCCGGGCCGCGAGTTCAACCCGCTGTTCATCTGCGGTGGCGTGGGCTTGGGCAAGACCCACCTGATGCAGGCGATCGGCCACTACCGGCTCGAGATCGACCCGGAGGCCCGCGTGGCCTACGTGAGCACCGAAACCTTCACCAATGATCTGATCCAGGCCATCCGCAAGGACGGCATGCAGAAATTCCGCGATCGCTACCGCGCCGCTGATCTGATCCTGGTGGACGACATTCAGTTCATCGAAGGCAAGGAGTACACCCAGGAGGAGTTCTTCCACACGTTTAATGCGCTGCACGAAGCGGGGCGCCAGATCGTGATCGCCAGCGATCGCCCCCCCTCCCAGATCCCGCGCTTGCAGGAGCGCCTGATCTCCCGCTTCTCGATGGGCCTGATCGCCGACATCCAGGCCCCGGATCTGGAAACGCGCATGGCGATCCTGCACAAGAAGGCGGAACACGAGCGGGTGAATCTGCCGCGCGATCTGATCCAATACCTGGCGGGCCGCTTCACCTCCAACATCCGCGAACTCGAGGGGGCACTCACCCGTGCGGTGGCCTTTGCTTCGATCACCGGCCTGCCGATGACGGTGGAATCGGTGGCGCCGATGCTCGATCCCGCCGGTGTGGAGGTGGAGGTAACGCCGGCTCAGGTGCTCAGCAAGGTGGCGGAGGTGTTCGGTGTGAGTGTGGAGGAGATGAAGAGCCCCAGTCGCAAACGCGCCGTGAGCCAGGCGCGCCAGGTGGGCATGTATCTGATGCGCCAGGGAACCAACCTCTCGCTGCCGCGCATCGGGGATGAATTCGGCGGCAAGGATCACTCCACCGTGATGTATGCCGTGGAGCAGATCGATAAGAAGCTGGGCGCCGACCCGCAGCTGGGCCGGCAGGTGCAGCAGGTGCGCGATCTGCTGCAGATCGATTCGCGCCGCCGCGCCAAATAGGCCTGGGCTGCGGCGGATCCGCTTGCGTCAGCCGGTGATCGGTTCGCTGGGATCGAGCCCTTCCACCTGACCGGAGAACACGCGGCTGGCGGTGATGTCGTCGGCTTCGATCGTCATCAGATCCAGCTTGGTGAGGCCGCTGCTGTTCATGCGGTTGAACAGTCGGTTGGCCTGGCGCATGCGGGCGCGATCGATGGCATTGCGGATCGAGCGGGCGTTGGCGAAGAAGGGCAGCTGCATCCGCCGCTGGATGTAGTCGGCGAAGGCGGCGAGCGCTTCCTCGCTGAAGCGGTAGTTCTCCTCCGCCAGGATCAGCCGCGCGATCGCCAGCAGTTCCTCAGCTGTGTAATCGGGGAAATCAATGTGGTTAGCCACCCGGGAGGAGAGGCCTGGATTGCTCTGGTAGAACACATCCATCCGCTCTTTGTAGCCGGCGAAGATTACTACGAGATCGTCGCGGTTGTTCTCCATCACCTGCAGCAGAATCTCAATCGCCTCGGCGCCGTAATCGCGTTCGTTTTCCGGGCGATAGAGGTAGTAAGCCTCATCGATGAACAGCACCCCGCCCATCGCCTTCTTGAGCATTTCGCGGGTTTTGGGCGCCGTGTGGCCGATGTATTGCCCCACCAGATCGTCGCGGGTGGCGGTCACCACATGGCCTTTGCGCACGTAGCCGAGGCGGTGCAGGATCTGCGACATCCGTGCTGCCACGGTGGTTTTGCCGGTGCCAGGCCTGCCGGTGAACGACATGTGCAGGCTCGGCGCCGTAGTGGAGAGCCCCACCTGCTTGCGGGCCCGATCCACCACCAGCAGCGCTGCGATCTCGCGGATGCGCGTTTTCACCGGCCGCAGACCGATCAGCTCCTGATCGAGCTGCTCGAGCACCTCCTGCACCTGGGCCCCCTCATAGGCGGCCTGCAGGTTCACCGGCGTGTCATCCGGTGCGGCTTCGGCTGGCAGCGGTTCAGACGAGGCCATCGATCGCGGCGGCGAAGGCGTGGTCAGCCTCGCCGATCGCCGCCGCTTCACCCTCGGCCCGCAGGGTGATGTTCACGTATGTACGCCCGAAGCTGATATCGGGGTAGCGGCCTTGCGCCTCGCAGAAGTCGTTGAGGCGATCGAGAAAGGCGCGGTTGCTGGCGTAATCCTCGAATTCAACGCGGCGCTCCAGCCACTCCACACGATCGGGCTTGGGTCGGGGGTTCCACTGGTGATCCATGCTGCTGAACTTAGGTGGGCAGCGGCTCTAGGCCGCCAGACAATCCGTGCGGGCGATGCCAAGCCGCTGGGCCCAGGCCTCGGCGTAGGCGGCGTTCGCGGCCTGGGCGGCGGCATCGCTGCTGGCCAGAGGGTGGGGCATGGTGCCGTTGATGGCGGCGTTGGTGACGCAGAACATCGATTTCTGAAAGCTCATGCAGATCTTCACCCGCACATCGCCCTCACCCCGGGTGCGCTCCAGATACCACTGGTGCAGCTTCTCCGGCAGATGCCGATACATGTCCTGCATCAGCAGGCTGGGAGGGATGCCAGCGCCCATGCTCGGCAGCGGATCGGCGTAGAGGGCGCCGTAGGTGAACTTGGCCTGGTCGGGCGAAATCTGCTGGGCCTGGGCGTTGAAGCTCACGGTGCCGAGGAACGGCATGCCCCGCAGGAACACGGCTTCTACGTAGGGCACAGCCACATCCACCAGGAAGGTGAGGCCCGCCTCCGGCGGCAGCACCCAGAAGTGTTCGCCGTGGATCTCCACGCCGTAGCGGATCGGATTGGCGGCGGCCGCCACCAGGCCGTTTTTGATGAAGTCCACCACCTGGGGGATGGAGCGCACGCGGCCCTCGCGCTCGGCGGCAGCCAGATCGAGGAACAGATCGCTCATCACCCGCCAGAACTGGCCCAGGGCGTGGGTGGTGGCAGCTGAACGGATCAGCTCGGGCAGGAAGGCGGGAAAGAGGGGATTGAGCAGCGCCAGCAGCGGATCGCGGCGGCGCTTGGCGGCAAGGATCCGGCGGCAGTTCTCGGCGAACTCCGGCGAATCGAGATAGGCATCCATCCCACCGGTGGCATGCCAGAACATCGCCTTCTGGCAGTACTCGGCGTATTCGAAATTGATGCGGTCGTGGTTGAGATGGCGCCAGATCTTGGCCGGGTTGAGATCGCCGTCGAGAAACTTGAAGATCGGGAACGGATTGAGGAACTGCGCTTCCGCCTGATAGATCAGGTTGATGCTGTAGGCATCGAGCACCTCGCCGTAGCTCTCCAGCACGCCCACCACTTCCAGCACGTGATCGGGGGTGTCGGCCAGCAGGGTTTCACCGGCGAGCAGCCGGCGCTTCACCTCTGCCTGGTCGATGGCGAGGTTGGCTCGAACCAGATCCTGGGAAACAACTGGCATCTCAACCCACTCCTGCCGTGAGGTTGGCCATGGCTGTGCTGGCCACTTCGCTCAGGTTGCCCAGGCTGCTGGGCACCAGGCCGATGAACACGATGCTGGCCGCCAGGGCCAGGGCCGGGATCGTTTCGCGGGGAGCCACGGAGATGAGCTGCACATCCAGGCGGGCATCGGCGGCGGGATCGCCGCTGGGGGGTGTGATCGCCAGCCGGCCAAAGAAGGCCCGGTTCACCAGCAGCAGGAAATACACCGCCGTTAAGCCTGAGCCCACCATCGAGAGCAGTGTGGCGAGCGGGAAGGCCGTGATGCTGCCGCGGAACACCAGAAACTCGGAGATGAAGCCGGCCATGCCCGGCAGCCCCGCGCTGGCCATCACCGCCACGATCATCAGCGAACCGGTGAGGGGCAGGCCCCGCTCGGGGTTGAGCAAGCCGCGTAGCACTTCGAGATCACGGGTGCCGGTTTTGCGATACACGATGCCCACCAGCAGGAAGAGCAGCGCCGAGATCAGGCCATGGCTCACCATCTGGAACACCGCGCCCAGCAGGCTCACCGGAGAGTCGGCCGCGGCGGCCAGCAACACATACCCCATGTGCCCCACGGAGCTGTAGGCCACCATCCGTTTCATGTCGGTCTGGGCGATGGCAGCCAGGGAGCCGTAGAGCACCGATACGGCGGCCCAGATCGCCAGGGCCGGCGCCAAACGCGCCCAGGCCTCGGGGAACAGCTGCAAGCCAAAGCGCAGCAGGCCGTAGGTGCCGAGCTTGAGCAGCACACCGGCCAGCAACACCGACACCGGCGTGGAGGCCTGCGTGTGGGCATCGGGCAGCCAGTTGTGCAGGGGAACCAGTGGGATCTTGATGCCGAAGCCAATCAGGATCGCCCCCAGCAGCCACAGCTGAGAGCCCATGGCCAGCCGCTCGCTGAGCACCGGTGTGAGGCTGAAATCAACCGTGCCGGTGAGCAGCGAGAGCCCCAGGAAGGCCCCCAGGATCAGCATCCCCGAAATGGCGGTGAAGATCAGGAATTTGGTGGCGGCATAGGCGCGGTTCACGCCGCCCCACACCGAAATCAACAGCCAGAGCGGGATCAGCTCCAGCTCATAGAAGAGGAAGAACAGCAGCAGGTTGTCGGCCAGGAAAGCACCATTCACAGCGCCGCTGATCAGCAGCAGCATCGCGAAGTAGAGCCGGGGCCGCTTGCTGATGTCGCGGGTGATCACCGCCGACACCAGGGTGAGCGCGCCATTGATCAGCACCAGCGGCAGGGAGAGGCCATCCACGCCGAGGGCGTAGTCGAGGCCGATGCCAGGCACCCAGCGGTGATGTTCCTGCAGTTGCAGCCCCGCTGCGGTGGGGTCGAACTGAGCAGCGGTGAGCAGGCTCATGACCAACTGAGCCACCAGGATCACGATCGTGATCTGGCGCAGACGCCCCGGTGTGGGGCTACCGGGGCAGGCCAACAAGGCCAGGCAGCCCAGGAAGGGAATCAGCAGTAGAGAGGACAGCAGCATCGCCTTAGTTCACTCCCCTCACCATCTGCAAGGCCGTCACGCCAACTACCACCGCCACCAGCAGCGTGAGCACGTAGCTCTGCAGCTGGCCGCTCACCGTGAGTTTGAGGCCGTTGGCACTGGCCATCGACAGCCGCCCGATGCCATCCACCCCGCCTTTGATCACTTGAATGTCAAACCACCGGGTGAACCGCGCCACGGAAGCCACCAGATTCACGATCGTGCGGCGGTAAATCTCCGGGGTATAGAAGTCGTACGCGAGCAGATCCTGCACCAGGCGCACACCGGGCTGGCGCGAGCGCGACCAGAACGCGTCCAACGGGGTGAGGGAGCCCAGCAGAACGCCCACCAGGCCACTGCCCACCACGGCGGCGGCCACCGGCCATGAGAAGGCGGTGATCCCGGGCACTGGATCAATGCGCTGCATGATCGCGGGCAGCAGCAGCACGATCACCGTGAGGCTCACCATCGGCAGTGCCATCAGCCAGTTGGCTTCGGGGGTGCGCTTGGTTTTGGGCAGGGCAGGGCCCAGGAACACCGAGCGAAACACGCGGGTCACGTTGGCGGCAGCCAGCACGTTGGTGATCAGGAAGATGGCGGCAAAGGCCGGTGCCAGTTGCCGGAAGTCTTCCACCAGCAGGCCGTAACACCAGAAGCCGCCGAGCGGCAGCAGACCCACCACCCCGGCACTGCCCACCAGGAAGGCTGTGGCCGTGGCGGGCATGCGGGTGCCGATGCCGCCCAGTTCGGTGAGGTCTTGGCAGTTGGTGGTGGCGATGATGCTGCCCACGCTCATGAATTGCAGCGCCCGCGCCAGGCCGTGGGCAAACAGCAGCAGCAAAGCCAGGCCCGGTTGCTGGAGGGCGATGGCGATGAACACCAGCCCCAGATAGGAGGTGGTGGAGTAGCTGAAGGCGCGTTTGAGATCCACCTGAGCGATGGCCACCAGGCCGCCGCCGATCGCACTGATGCTGCCCACCACGAGCAGCACATCGGTGGCGATGGGGGAGAGGGCCACCACCGGCATCAGCTTGAGCAGCACGATCGCGCCGCAGGTCACCACCACGGAGTTGCGCAGGATCGAGGCCGGGTTGGGGCCCTCCATGGCTTCATCGAGCCAGAGGTGCATGGGGAACTGCGCGCACTTCCCCATCGGCCCCGCGATCAGGCCGAGCCCCAGCAGGGTTCCGGCCAGGGGCGTGATCAGGTTCTGCTCGCGCGCCTCGGCTGCCCAGGCGTAGAGGTCGGAGAACTCCATCGAACCGGCCCAGGCCGACACGGCCACCACGCCCATCAGCAGCAGCACATCACCCACGCGCTTGGTGAGGAAGGCATCGCGAGCGGCGGTCACCACCAACGGCTGGGCGTACCAGAAGCCCACCAACAGATAGGTGGAGAGGGTGAGCATTTCCAGCAGGAAATAGCTCATGAACAGGTTGCTGCTGAGCACCACTCCGCTCATGGCGCCTTCAAAGAAACCCACCAGGGCGTAGAAGCGCGCCAGCGACCATTCCTTATCGAGGTAGCCGAGCGCAAACACCTGGCAAACCAGGCTCATGGTGGTCACCAACTCCAGCGCCGCCAGGTTGGTGACCGACAGATCAAAGCCGATCCGCAGATTCAGATCGGCTGCTTGAAACCAAGGAAAATCGAGGTGTTGCGGGCCGAGCGATGCCACCTCGGAGATCGCCAGGCTGCCGTGCAGCACCGCGAGCAGGGTGACCAGCAGGTTGAGATACGCCGCGGGGCGAGGCCCGTTGCGCTTGATCCAGCCGGTGGCCCATGGCAGCGACAGGAGCATGCCGCTGAAGCCGTAGAGCGGCACCAGCCAGATCAGTTGCAGCGGAAGCGGGAGAGCGTCGCTCAAAAAGCGGTGACCTGTGGAGGGCTGACTCTAAACAGGGTTCAGAAGCTGGCCCGGGCGCGGGGATCGCGGCGGGCGGATGTGCTGGCGCCGTAGCGGCCGTAGCCGCGTTGGCGGCGACCACCGAGCTCTTGCAGCCAGGCTTCCAAATCGCGGCTGTGATGCTGTTCGTCCTCGAGCAGGGCCTGGAAGAAGGCGCCATTGGCGCCGTCGTTGATCACCCGGCAGAAGCGCGTGGCTTCGTCGTAGTGATCCACGAGCTGCTGCTCCAGATCCGCGTTCTGCTCCAACAGCCCCAGCAAATCGGGGGCGTGGGTCACGGGCTGCAGCTGGGAGGCGGCCGGAGCTACCCCCAGTTGCAGCATGTGCTGCACGATGCGTTCGGCGTGCTGCATCTCCTCCACCGTTTCCTCGCGGAAGCGCTCGGCGGAGGCCTCATCGCCCCAGAGCCCCACCAGGGAGGCCTGGGTCATGTACTGCTGCACGGCAGTGAGCTCAAGGCTCAGGGCGCGGCCCAGATAGCCCAGGACGCGCGGATGAACGGCGTCCATGCTCATCAGGCGCGGCGGTTGTTGGAGCTAGCCAGGGCGGGCTCCACTTCGCTGTGGGGGCGGGCAATGATGTGAGCAGCCACCAGACCGTCGCCCACACGCTCGCAGGCGTCAGCGCCGGCGCGCACGGCGGCGTTCACAGCACCGGTTTCGCCGCGCACCATCACGGTCACGTAGCCGCCACCCACGAATTCACGGGCGATCAGGCTCACTTCGGCGGCCTTGGTCATGGCGTCAGCAGCCTCGATGGCCGGCACCAGACCGCGGGTTTCGATCATGCCGAGGGCGATGCCCTGAACGGAGGAGGCCATGGGGGAGAGGCTGCTGGAGGATTTCGAACGGTTGTTGCCGGCACCGCCGGAGCTGGAACCACCACCGGTGGCGGCTGGCTTGCTGGCGGCCGTCCTCGCGGGGGTTGAGGAGCGGGTGCTGGTCGCGGCTTTGGCGGCCACGGCCGTGCTGGCAACGGTTTGGGCGGTCACGGTCACCGCCTTGGTGGCGGCTGCCGCAGGCTGAGCGGCGGGCGCGGGGGTGGAGGCCGGCGCTGGGATGGCCGTCACCGGCGTGGTCGCGGCGGCAGCTGGTTTGGCAGCTGCCGGCTTACCGGAGGCCGAGGTGGAGGTGGCTCGGGATCTGGGAGTGGCCATGGCGGTGATGGGCAGTGCCCGTGAACGGTCGCGGTGAGACGGAGTGGACCCGTGGCGCTCGGAAAACGGCCGCGGGAGGAACGAGGCGGTTCCTTAGCCGTCGGGCGACCAGTGATCGATGATGCCGCCGATCGTCAGATCGGTGAACAGGTCGGCATTGCCGGTGGCATGCCGCGCGGCGGAGCCGCTGGCGGTGAACACCCAGTTACCGGGGGAGGCACCCACGGGGTCGCAGGCGACGCTGAGCTTGCCTTTGGGGGTGCGCAGGATGCGCAGGTTTTGGTGGGCGAAGCCCTCCACACGGTTGGTGCAGACCAGAGACCCCATCACCTGCATGATCTCCATTACTTGGCACCCCCACTGCCGCTGGGTGCAGCCGGGTTAGCGGGCTTGCCGGCGGCCATTTCTTTGGCGGCGTCTGGATCCCAGTGGTCGATGATCCCCACGATCGTGAGATCGCTGGGATACGACTTGCTGCCGGCAGCTTCACGGGCGGCGGAGCTGCCCACACAGATCACCCAATCGCCGGGGATCGCCCCAACGGCATCCACGGCCACCTTCTGGGTGCTGCCATCGAGCACCACCTGCAGGTGTTTGTGCTGGAAATCGGCGATGCGGTTGGTGGACACCAACGGCTTCACCACCTTGCAGATCAACATCTCAGTGCCCCCCTCCGGTGTTGAACGTGATTGAGGAACTTACGGTTTCGGCCGGCACGTGCCGGTCGCGGTCGCGCACGGTGAGCAACGTGTGAAGGAGCCCCTGGGCGCAGAGGTCGCTGTAGCGCGCCTCGATCGCGCTCTTCACCCGTTCGCAGTGGGTGATGGCCCGCTCGCGGGCACCGGGAACGGCGCCGTGGTAGTCGAAGCGCAGCACTACCGGAATCGGCAGCCCGCGCGACACATTCAGACCCTTGAAGATCTTCACGCCCACATCGAGATCGGGAGCACCCTCTTCCACCGTGTCCATATAGGCGAAATAGGTGAGGTTGCGCAGGTGCACCTCCTTGAAGCCGATACCCACCCCGATGAAGCGCTCGGCATGGCCGAAATCGCTGTAGCTCCCGCCGTGGTACTGGCGCACGTAGTCGATTTGGGAGAGGTTGTGCTCGATCAGGCGTGCGATCAGCTGCACCATGCCGGCCTCCGGTGAGGCGGCAGCGGCGTCTTCCACCAACTCCACGATGCGGCTGCGAGCCTGGTCGGCCGTAAGGCTGCGGGTTGCGTCGTAAACCGTTTGGGCATCGAGCCATTGCTCGAGGTTGGTGGTGCCATCGCGGCCCGGCACATGCACCCGGATCGCGTCGGTGTCGGTGTCCATGCCCACCAGCAGCAGATCCACGGAGGCACCGCAGCAGAAGCTGTTTTCAACGGCCTGCTGGAAATCCTTGAGGCGTTGCAGGCCCTGCGCGGCGGCGGCTTTGTCATCGCTGCCGTGGGCGGCGCAGCCTTCGTGGCAGGGATCTTTGGAACTGAAGTGATACACCACCACCTTGAGGTAGCGGGTGTCGCTGTGGGCAGGGTTGGGCAGGCTTTCGCGGTAGCGGCGGTGCTCGGTTTTCACCCAGCGATCCACCGTGTTCTCCACATCAAACATCGCGCCCGCGTGGGAGCGGCGACGCACGGAGCTGAAGGGCAGCCGCAGCGCGTAGGCGATGGCGTGGGCGAGCCGGCCATCGGCGCAGGGCGTGATGTCGAGCAGATGGAAGCCGCACTCGAGGAGGAAGGCATTGAAGGCTTCCGCATCCGCGCTGCCGGCCTGGGCCGCCAGAGGATCGTCGTTAAAGAAGGCGAGGCTGGTCTGCTCGTAGGCCTCAAACACGCACCACGCAAACAAGGTGCGCATGTCGAGTTGGCTGGTCCAGGCGGTTTCCAGCACCGGCTGGGGCAGCTCATGGCCGAGTTCAGCCTGGGCGAGGCGCTGGGCCTGAGCGATGAAATCCGGTTCGTGCTGCAGAGCGGAGATCCGCTTCAGCACAGGCACCACGCGGTCAAAGGCACCCAGGGTGCGCTCCTCATAGGCGCGCAGGGCTGCATTGGCCTGGCCATTGCTCAGGGGATGCAACCCGCCGAAGGCCCGTTGGGCCGGCTTGATCACCACCTGGGTGGCCACAGGGCGTACACGCCGAGGCGAGCTGTTGCTGGTGGCCGGGGTGGTTGTGGTTGTTGCTGCGGCCATGCGGCTGCTGCGGGAATTCCCCACCCGGGCCGCGTTGGCCAGTTCGCGCTGGCGCAACACCTTGCTTAGCGAAGAGCTGGGATTGAGCTCGGCGAGCGGTTGCTCTTGAGCGGCTGCACTCCCGTTACTGCCGAAGCGGCGTCGGGGAGCCGTGGGGCTCATGGCCCGCTCGTTGTTGGCGTTTCTCCGACGCATCTCGGTTGCTCCTTCAGCCGCGGGCGCCGCCGGACACCGTGATCAGGGAACCCTGATCGGTGCTGCCGCTGGAACCGGTGATCTTGCTGTTGGGAGGGGGAACGTCCTGGTTGCGCTTGTTCTGCTGGCCGGGCATGGCGCTCATCGGACCCACACGGGTGGGGTTGCGGCGGCGAGCTGAGCTGCCTTCGGTGCCGGTCACGCGTTCGCCACGATCCCAGTCATCGCCGGTGATCTTGGTGCCTGAACCTTCACCAGTCACCCGGGAGGCGGGGCGCAGATCCTCATCCATGCTCACGGGAGCGGCGGCAGCGGCAACGGCCAGACGCTGGCTGGAGCGGCGATCGAAGCGGAACTGCTCGGTTCCGGTGACCTTGCCACCGGCCATGTCAAAAGGGCCGGTGATTCTCCCGCCTTGCTCATAGGTGCTGCCGGTGACGGCACCGGTGCGCTCACGCTCCACCTGAGCGGCGCGAGCGGGTGATTGAACACTGAACTGCTGCCAGGCGGCCTGATTCAGCGGCTGGGGGAAATCGGCATCGTTGCCAGGGGCGGTGCCGCAGGCAGCAGCCTGTTGATCGGCACCCACGTAGGGCGTACCGGTGACTTCTTCACAGGCACCGCGCTCGGCGCCTGTCATCACACCGCCGATTCCTGGCTGAATGCCGGTCATGCGGTTGGAGTTCCGTACCGCAGTGCGCTCGCGGGTGGCACGCACAGCCTGGGCGTTGCAGAAGTCGCCCGCCTGCTCGAGACCGGCATAAGGAGTGCCGGTGACCACCTTGCAGGTGCCGGGCTCATCGCCGGTGACCCGCTCGGAGCGGCCGGTGCGGGTTCCGCTCACCACCTGGTTGCGGTTGGTGACGCTGAACCCCACCTTGGGGGCTTCAGGGGCGGGGCGGCTGCCGCAGAAGCCTTCGAACTGCTGGCTGCCGATGTATTCATCGCCGGTCACATTGCGGCAGCTGCCGGGCTCATCGCCGGTCACGCGCTCGCTGCGACCCACGGCGGTGCCGGTGATGCCGGTGCCACGCAGGGTGTTGAAGCTGTTCACCTTGGCCGGTGCACGACCAGCGGCGGGTGCTTCTGCGCCGAGGTATTGATCGCCGGTGAGCTGACGGCCCGAACCGGGCTCATCGCCGGTGACCCGCTCGCTGCGGCCCACCATCACACCGCTCACGGCCTGACCGCCGAGGGTTTGGCTGCGGCCCACTTTGCGAACCGAGGGGTTCATATCACCGCAGTACGCCGCGGACTGGTTGGCCGAGATGTATTCGGTGCCGGTCACTGTTTTGCAGGTGCCGGGCTCATCCCCGGTGACCTTCTCGCTGCGGCCCACTTCGTTGCCGGTGACCCGGTTGCCATGGCTGGTGGCTGTGACGCGCACCTTGGCGGGCTGAACAGGCGCTGCAGGCTGCGTGCCGCAGAAGGTTTGGAACACTTCAGCACCGAGGTATTCGGTGCCGGTGATCGTGCGGCAGGTGGCGGCCTCGTTGCCGGTGGTTTTCACCGACCGGTTGGCCTGGGTGCCGGTCACGGTTTGGCCGGAGAGGGTCTGGCTGACGCCCACCTTCAGCGAGGCTTCAGCCGACTGCTTGGCGCCATGGCGGTTGGGGCCACTGGGGCGGGTGCCGCTGTTGCGGGAGGTGCCGGCTGAGCCGGTTTTGCTTTTCAGTTCCCGAACTTTCTGCGACAGCTCGCGGGCGGTGAGATCGGGATTGATCTGACGGGCCACGGCTGCGGGGCCGCTCTTGCTGGTGCCGCTGGCGGATTTGCCACGCTTCGAGAGCGCTTCACGGCGGGCCAGCACCAGGGCACGGCTGGGGTTGTGCTGGGCGGATGCCTTGCGGGTGGCAGGGCGGTTGCTGCTGGACGCTGCCGAGCTACGGCTGCTGTTCAGCGACAGGATGGCGGACGTCTCGCGCTGACGGCTGCCGCTCTCATGGGTGGTTTCGTGGCACTTGCACTTGTGCTCTGTCGCCGCGGGGGCGGCCGTCACCTTCGGAGCTTCCTTCGCCACATCGGTGCGGGTGCGGTCTTTCGATTGCGCAGCGCGCTTGCCGCCGCGGCTGAGGGCTTCACGCCGCGCCAGTACCAGATCGCGGCTGGGGTTGCTCACGCGCTTGGCGGAGCCGCTGCGCACCGGTGCACCGACGCTGAGGCTGCGGCTGGGTGCGGCAGCAGCGGCAGCTTGCGGCGCTGCCGGGGCTGGCTTGGCCGCGTTGGTGCGGGTTGGGCGGGCATCCGCAGCGGTGCGGGTGCGGCCACCACCGGCGCTCTGGCGCACGGCGGCTTGCTTGCCGCCTTCCGTGAGGGCCTTACGGCGCTCCAGTGCTGCTTCGCGACTTGATTTGGTGGCCATGTCCGCCCGGCGTATGGAATGACTGGAACTCTCACAACACATGGGACTGTACGTGAAATCACGCCCCAGCGTTGTGGGAGAGCTGAGAACAGCGCAGATCCTGCGATCTGATTCTCAGAAATAGAGAAGTAAGAGTGGTCCCGATTTGAACCGGGACCACAACTCAAGAAGGTGCTGAATCAGCGGCCTTCGAACACCACGAAGCAAGCGCCTTGGCTTTGGGTGTAGGCGTCGTAGCCCACGAGGCGCACGTGGTGGTCGGGGTAAGCGCGGTGGCAAGCTTCGAGCTCGTTCACGATCACGCTGAGATCCTTCTCACCGAAGAAGGGCAGCTTCCAGTAGGACCAGTAGGTGGCCATGGAGCGGCTGGGGTGGACGTGCTCAACGAGCGGGCTCCAACCCTGGGCAATGATGTACGCGATCTGGTCGTAGATCTCGTCCTGGGTCATCGGCGGGAGGAAGCCGAAGGTCTCCAGGGTGGCGACTGTTTGGTAGTCACCCACGGTGCTCTTGAAAGGCATGGGGTTCCTTGAGATGGATGGAATGAATGCTTGGGAGGGAAACAACCCGAAGGTGTTTCCCAAATCCCGTTAGCGCTGGGCTCAGTTGACGTCGAGCTTGTCGACGGTGTCGAACTCGAACTTGATTTCCTTCCAGGTCTCGAGAGCGATGGCCAGCTCGGGGCTGTGCTTCGCGGCTTCCATCAGGATGTCGCGGCCTTCGCGCTCGATTTCGCGACCGGCGTTGCGGGCCTTCACGCAGGCTTCGAGAGCCACACGGTTAGCAGCAGCACCAGCAGCGGAACCCCAGGGGTGACCGTGGGTACCACCACCGAACTGGAGCACGGAATCGTCGCCGAAGATGCTCACCAGTGCGGGCATGTGCCACACGTGGATACCGCCGGAGGCCACGGCGAACACGCCGCCCATCGAGCCCCAATCCTGGTCGAAGAAGTTACCGCGGCTGCGATCTTCGGGAACGAAGGATTCACGCAGCTGATCGATGTAGCCCAGGGTCGACTGACGGTCGCCCTCGAGCTTGCCCACCACGGTGCCGGTGTGCAGCTGGTCACCACCGGAGAGGCGCAGGCACTTGGCCAGCACACGGAAGTGGATGCCGTGCTTGGGGTGACGGTCGATCACCGCGTGCATGGCGCGGTGGATATGCAGGAGCATGCCGTTCTTGCGGCACCACTTCGCCAGACCGGTGTTGGCGGTGAAGCCACCGGTGATGTAGTCGTGCATGATGATGGGCTGGCCCAGTTCCTTAGCGAACTCGGCGCGCTCATACATCTCCTCGGGGGTCGCTGCCGTGCAGTTGAGGTAGTGACCTTTCTTTTCGCCGGTTTCCTGTTCGGCGAGCTTCACAGCTTCAGCAACGAACTCGAAACGGTTCTGCCAACGCTGGAAGGGCTGCGAGTTGATGTTCTCGTCGTCCTTGGTGAAGTCGAGACCGCCGCGGAGGCACTCGTACACCACACGGCCGTAGTTCTTACCGCTCAGGCCGAGCTTCGGCTTGATGGTGCAACCCAGCAGGGGACGGCCGTACTTGTTCATCCGGTC
>VGPP01000011.1 GCA_016882585.1 Cyanobacteria bacterium M_surface_7_m2_037 | reverse complement strand
CCGAGCTGGGCGAGGGTTGCCGCGTGGGCAATTTCGTGGAGATCAAAAAGAGCAGCCTGGCGGCCGGCTGCAAGGTGAACCACCTCAGCTACATCGGCGATGCCGACCTCGGCGCTGATGTGAATGTGGGCGCCGGCACGATCACCGCCAACTACGACGGCGTGAACAAGCACCGCACCGTGATCGGCGCCGGCAGCAAAACCGGCGCCAACAGCGTGCTGGTGGCGCCGATCACCCTGGGAGCCAACGTAACCGTGGGCGCAGGCTCCACCCTGACCAAAGATGTGGCCAGCGGAGCGCTGGCCCTGGGCCGCGCCAAGCAGCTGGTGAAGGAAAACTGGCAGCCGCCAAACTGATCGCCGCTCAAGGAGCGACAGGTTCAGCGATGAAAGCCTGCAAATGTTTCAGTGCTCAGGGGTGACAGCCCAGCCAGAGCGGCTTGAAGCTCAGCCGTTGGAAAGCCATAAACCACGACTGATGTGGGCTTGAGCAAGTCCATGAAGCGAGATCCGAAGCGTTCGCCGAAGGCTGCCATGTGGCTTAGGGCCTGGGCTGAATTCGCGTAGCGTTCGTGGATGTCCACACGCGTGCGATCACTGGTCGCACTCCACTCAAAGTGAGTTGTGGAAGGCTCATTCGACTGAAAGTAGTTAGACATCTCAGCAGCAAGAGCCGAAACAGCATCAAATCTGGAAGGATCAGATTCGCAAGTGATCATCCAGCTAACCCAGGTGGAATCAGACATTTGAAAAAAGAAATGATGAACATGAAGGACGGAGAAGCGCTGAAGGATCAGCGGCCAGACTGAATAATGTCAACCAGCTTCTCAGCAACCGCATAGCAAGTGAGCATAGGGTTGCGGCTAACATGATCAGGGAAGATTGAGCAGTCGGCCACACGAAGGCCTGAGCACTCGTAAACCTTCAGAGACGAGTCAACCACGGCATGATTATCACCCGCCGGACCCATCTTGCAGGTACCGATGGCATGCCAAATCGTGGCCGAACGTTCAGAGATGTAATTCTCCAGTGCACGGGTATCAGCGATCATCTCCTCATTGAGCACTGCAACACCGGAAGAGATCTTGCTCAATTCCCCCGATGTCAACAAGGCATAACCCCTTCGAACACCATCAACCATCTTGCGCATATCCTCGGCATGCGAGTTCAATCGATGGTCGATGCGAGGTTGCCGCGACGGATCAGCACTGTCCAAACTGACACGACCTCGAGACTGCGGTCGGTTGATCACAATCCCGGTCCCGAACATCAGACCGCGTGTTGGATCCGCACCAGGGAAACGTTCTGCCCCGAGCTTGCCGAGACAATAGATCTGCATATCATTCTTAAAAGCACTACCAGGAGCCGTGTAGTGAATCACCATCTGAACATCGTCATCAGTTTCGTTAACGATGCCTGAATTCGGATAGGCCGCAACAACAGCGAGTGAGTGATCGATCAGATTGCTGCCAACGCCTTGCAGATCATTGACACACTCGATGCCAAGCCGATCGAGATCATCCTTCGGGCCAACTCCAGAACGAAGAAGGATGGCAGGGGAATTGATGGAACCCGAAGAGAGAATGATCTCGCCGGCATGGATCATTTCAGTGACACCAGCATCGTTCACGAGCTCGATTCCGACAGCCCGCTTGCCAGAGAACAGGATCCGAGAGACGGTTGATCGATCCTTGATCGTGAGATTCGGTCGACCTTGCGCATCGAGCAGGTAAGCAATCGAGCTGGAAACACGGAGGGTGCCATCACCCGCACGATTCATGGGAATGGGGCCGACGCCGTCGTAGCCCTCGGGATGATTGTGATCGGGCACCCATGCATAGCCGTTGCCCATCGCCGTCTGTTTGAAGGCGGAGACCACAGGGCTGTATTCCTCCGGCTTGAAGCGAACAACAGGAATGCGCCCTGAACTACCGTGATAACTGGAACAACCAAAATCAAGATCTGATTCTATGCGCTTGTAAAGCGGCAAGATATCCTCCCAATCCCATCCATCATTTCCAAGACTGGCCCACTGCCGAAAATCCTGCTCAAGGCCACGCAGCGAGATACAACCATTCACAGATGAGCAACCACCTGAAACCTTGCCACGTGCATAGGGGAACTGACGACCCGGAATAACGTCGGTCAGGTAGTTCCAATCATGGGTGTCAACAGACACAGCCCGTGAATCCAGCAGATCCTTGGGCGTGGCCTCGATGGAACTGAAATGAGGTCCAGCCTCGATTAAAAGTACCTGGGTCGATGAATCCTCACTGAGACGGGCAGCGATGGGCGCTCCAGCATTACCGGCACCAACAATGATGTAGTCAAAAACCTGAGGCATCGATCCGAAGCGGCGGTTTGAGATTTTGGCCAGAAACAGGCCGACTAATCAAAGGCTAGACAGCCTGGAACGTGGAGATCCGAGATGTAACATCCATTCATGTTGCGCTTCAGAAGAAGCCAGTGTCAGAAATCGGAGTGCCATCGAGTGCATTGATCACGGTACCGCGATAACGGTCAAAGAGCTGCTGGGCGAACTGCCAGCTGCCTGGCGATTGTGAAGAGAAAAGGGACTGAGACAACGAATCAAAGCTCGAACGATCGGCCTGAAATCCCTGGCCATAAGAGCCATCAACAACGGCGGTTGTCCCCCACTGAACTTGCGACCAGCGAGTGGCTGCAGACAAAAGTGCAACACGCAATTCATCACGGCCAGAAGAGTTCTGAAGAATCGCGATAGGAAGATTGGTCTTGTCCAAGCCGAGATTCACCTCTCGGTTCCATCGCTTCAGCTCCGTTGCCGTTGGAGTGCGGCGGTACAGCGTGGCATAGGCCTTGTAAACGATCTCGTTTGTTTTGAGCTGATCAAGGTCAGCTCCGTAGTAGGCGGAGACCTGCGAAGAGTACGTGTCCAGAATTCTGCTCACGAGATCTTTCACAGGCAAACCGCCACCATGATTGCCGGCAGATAAAACGGCAAGATCAGAGGGAGTGACCATCTGATTGGTGTAGGCCTGAAAGGCAAGCATGGAAAGATTCAGGCGTTGATCAGGCTGCCTCGAACCCAGGCGAGAGCCCAAGTCTGTGGAAACAATGCCGGTCAGATCGTCTCGAGAAACCCGATCAATCCCATCAAGGCTCACGAAAAGATCTTGAGTCGTATTGTCAATGAGATCAGAGCTGGATGTATTGCCATAGGTGAAGCCATCCGAACTTGTACCCTGCCCAATGATCAGAGCGTCTTCGAGCAGCAAACTGCCCTGCCCGCGAACACCTGTGAAGGTGGGGGTTGCAGGTGTGCTCGAGCCATGCCAATGGCGAGTGGCTGTGAGCTGAAGAGGAAGCGGCCCCTTGTTGTCCACGGCGTCGCTGGAGGGCAAGCCAGAACCGCCATGATGACCAGCGCTCTCCGAGTGTGAAGAGGATGTGTCGTGACTGGACGTGCCCGTTGCAATGAAATGCCCTGCATTGAGCTGAAATGTCAAAGCACTGGCATGACCAGACTTCGACGATGTGGTAACGATGAGGTTTTCAATTGGTGATTGGGCATAGGAGTTAAAACCAGTCGTCAGAACGACAGAGTCGACGCCACTCAGATCAGGCGCCGAATACGTCATATCTGAGAGAATGGCGGTATTAGGCAGATAACCATTTTCATCGATCCCAGTTTGGAGAAAGAGGGATACTGATGCACCATCAAGAAGACGAATACGCAGCTTGCCATCCGAGAGATAGGCGGTGGCGTAATCATCAAAGTTATCAAGGTTAAAGTCTCCAACAGCAAAACTCGTTAGAGAACTCGAAAGGGGAGCTTCTGGGAGGGAACCGACACCAAGCCAAGGGTTATGCACATAGGTAGCTTTCCACTCATCGCTTCCACCCAGCGGTTCCCAGCCAGTGATTTGGAAGTCACGGAGATCAACTCTATTACCAGAGTTTTTCACAAAGCCAGCAGTGACGAGCTCACGCTGCCCATCTCCAGTGAAATCACTGTTAAAAGCCCAAGGAGCAAGATTCGACTGACGATACGGGTGAATAGTCGTGATCAGCTTGGATTCATGCTGATCCTTCAGACTGGCGCCATCGTAAATCAGAACGCTAGCGGGGCTAAGATTTGACCCCGAAGTAGTGAGAATAATATCCTGCACAAAATCACCACTGAGATCTCCAACTTGACCGCGCTTCAACAGGTTGGATTCGTTGAGGTCCAATCGAAGAACCACATTCGCTAGCGAATCAGCCTCCCTGAGCACCAGCCCCTTGCTTGTAGTGCGAAGATCCTCAGCAGGCAGCAACCAGCTGGAATCAGTATTTTCGATCACGGTAACAACCTGCATCATCCCCGCATCTTCATGCTCAAGGAGATGACAGTGGTGGACGTACGTTCCAAGAAAATCTTGGAACAGCATGCGAATGGTTGTATCCGTATAACCGGTCGTAAAGAGTGGGCCGTTATAGTTAGGGGAATTTGGATTGTAGGGTGAATCCGGGGAGAGGTAATCGAAAGCCTCTGGGATCGCTGTAAACGAGCCAACGAGCGGATCAAGTTTTTGAATAGCACCCGTTGAATCAGCATAGTGATATCCAGAGGAATTTAACATAGTGACATCCTCTAGATTTCGCTTATTCGGCAGTTCAGTATCGCTTTGCTTGACCTGATAGTCATTGACATGGATATGGAATGGATGGCCAACCAGATAGCCCCCATTCACTGTGTCAGGACCATTCCAATTCCAGTTCTTCAGTGACCATTCCTCCAATGTACCCAGCTGAGTGATAATGAGAGGACCATTCGGAAAGACATGGTCGTTGATGAAATCTGGATTTTCGTAACCTAGCCACGTGGGACCAGGCACTGGGGTATACGTATTATATTTTTTGCTCCCTGGAGATGCTTCAGATTCAGCTAAAGCCTGTTGCGTTGGGATATCGCGCTCATCGGCTGGTCCAACAAGTGAAAGAACGGAATAGTTAAGCTCTCGCCGGCGGATCGGCTGCCACCGATCAACTCCGTTCTTATCTTGCGCGTAGAGGTTTACACTTGGTACGGCGTGGCTGTCATAATCCGAAGCACGTGTTTCGGGAGTAATAGTCTGGACCTTGATGCCACGATTAGCACGTTTGATCGTTTGATTGAGCTGCTCAAGTGAAGGACTCAGCTCATCGCCTTGAACCGTCCAACGGGCAATCGGGCCAGGACCCGACAGTGGATTTCCAGGTGAAACATTGGTTGAAGAAAGATCAACATACTCGTTAGAAGGAAAACGCAAGTTATTAATCGATAGCTCATCGCCATTCTCAGATGTGAACCGATAAGAAGAAACAAGCTCAGACTCACCCGATGGCAAGTAGAAAAGCACATCAACTCGCTTTCCAGCAGGGAGTGAGATCAGATTCTGCGACTGGGCATAGGCCGTTGCGTTTTGGCCTGGCTCCTGGGCATAACCCAGCGCACCATGGCTGGCTGATCTGATTTGAGGATATTGGTGGCCATCTTCTCCATAGATATAGAGCGGCAAATCAATCCATTCACCATTGGACTGCTGATGGCGAATCGATATATTCATATAATAGTTATTATCCTGATTGGTGAGCGTCAGCGCTTGCCAGCCTCCCTGATCAACATCTACAGTTGGCATATATTCACCATTCACGGTGAACATGCTTGATCGGTTAGGAGCTAGTGAATGAAAACCAAGAAAATTGCCATTAACGGCAGCCAACTCATAATCACTGGAAGCAGGGTTTGCCTCCACTTGCATTGTTTTAAGAACGGCGAGATTGCGTGGTACATCCTTGAACAAGGGGACTTTGCTTAAAGGATCACCAACTTGCATGAATCCCGATAAGCCACCATAGAGCTGCGTGTTAACAGCTGGATGGTAGTGGGGATGATACCAATACGAACCTTCGCCATGATCCCTGGGGATTCTGATCGATGTGGTCCAATTTTGGCCACTTGTATAGCGAGCAACAACGTTGTCTCCAAAGCCCGACGGATTGACATGGCCGCCATGCATGTGGAAGTTGGTACTAAACATCCCACCAGCCGTAGAGCCTCCGTTCAATCCGTAGGATGAATTAGGAACCAAAGTGGCATCCTGATTCTGCTTCTTCGAAAGCCCAGGAATCTGAATATTGTTCTCAAAGTTTAGTTTGAGCTTTTCGCCGGGCTGAATCATCAATACAGGCCCAGGATACGAAGTACCCTTACCCTTGATGCCATATGTAAAGAGCATTGAGGGTAGCCATAGAGGGGCGTCACCACTAAATGTGCCGGCTAATTTGTCGAGGTTGGCTAGAAGCGCCTCTGTATCAAGATTTGACTTGACGATGTTATTAGATCCTGGTGAACCCCAAACCAATTCAGGCTGATAGTTGGACAGATCAAGAAGAGCTGTGTACAGTTCACTCGAAGTATCGCTGGTTTTTGCCCAGAATCCAGTACTTTCATTGGCTTTGTCCCAGCCATATCCACGATATCCAAGATAACTAGCAGCCTCAATAAAGAGATTGTTGGGATAGAAGCCCCAACCATTCTCAGTAAAAGCTTTCCAATACTGATGAAAGATACTATTAGGATCTTCCTTGGCAAGCATCTGAGGCTTCAGCCACTGACTGACAAATTGGCTGACACCAGGCAGCTGAACCGGATCGGTGGTGATGGTGAGATCAGCAGAAAGGCGCCCGCTTGAGCGCAAAGATTTCTGCCTAACTACAAAATCAGACCCATCAGAAACAAGCTGATAGCCAGACGACAAGATAAGATTGGGAGAACCGTCGGCAACGCGCGGGTAGAGAGCACCAATCCTGTAAGAATCTTTCTTAGCCATGATTCATGGGTCTAGTAATCAAACACTAGAGATGCGACATGGCGCTGTCAAGCGCTGAACCGGTGCCGGTTAGCATCAGCAATATCTCTACAATAATGCGCAGTTCGGAAAAGAAATAATTGAAAGCTCCTAAAAACGTAGCCAGACCTGAACTCCCAGCACACTCACACCTGATCGAGACGAATCACCTGAAGGTCGCACGATATACTGGTAGTTGGGCATGATACCAACAGACTTATTAAGTGCTATGTTATAGTTAACTTCAAAAGCGAGTTCGCTCGATGGAATAAATGTTGTTGGATCAACGCCACCATAGTAGAAAGAAGGATTAAATACGGCATAAGCCATACCAAGGTTTAACGTATCAAAGGGGCGGCTGGGGATGAGGCCTGCCATGACTAGGCCGGCATTGCCACCAGAGCGGAAATTCTGAACGTCTGGATTAAACCCAACAGAAGATGCTGCAAACAGACGGTTATCCATACCCAACCAGTCGAATGGCAGACGTAGACTTGCAATGCCATAGATAGCGTTGTTGTGATTACCATATTGAGGGGAAAGAGCACTGGCCTGTACAACACTGAACTTCCCATTTGCGAGCCATCCACCCACCGTCAAAGTGGTCGGAGGAAGAGGAGTTTCATACAGTGCGTTAGGGCTGGATTGATCCTGTGAGTCTGCACCAGAAGATCGTATAGTTGTCTTCACTGGGATCAAACTGGATGACCCCAGGGGAACGTTGATCTCCAGGAAGTGTGCCGTTCCTATGGCTTGATCAAAACGAAAATTGAGCCCGTGATATTGGGGCTGATAGGTTTCAGGAGCCAGTTGATAAACGCCATATTTGAATCGTGTCTTATCTTCTTGACCAATTTTGAGAACAGCTCCGTAGCTGTTAAAAGGATTTCCAGGAATCTGCACCATCTGAGGCGTAGCCTGTGCCCAACCACAGAGGCCAAAATTCGAAAAGAAGCACTGAACACGATTAACCGTAAAGTCCTGTGCCTGCATGAGTTTACCGAGCTTGAGCGATGAAACAAGCCCAACAGGATTACGATATTCGAGATTGAGGATGTTGAGACGGGCAATGGGCCCATTGCCAAAGTTCCATTGGGTATTCAGAACGTTAGGGATTTCAAATGAAAGGATCTCGCCAGCTCTTTGCGTGAAAAGGGCATTAAGGGATAAGCGTTGATAAAATCTTGATGGCTTTTCTAATTCCATCCCGAGACGCGGAATCGATTCTGAATTATCATTCGTCTTTGTAACTGGCCTCTGATCAAAAGGACCAATCTGCAAACCTAGATTAAAAAGGTTTGACGAGGTAAATTGGTTATGACGCAACCCAGATGTGGTGCCATTATTCTGGCTTAGTGCAGACAGCGAAACCAAAATCCACTCTTCATCCCCAAGAACACGATTAACGCGAAATCCATCACTCAATCGTAGGATTGGAAGCTTGGACTGCTTGTCAGCAGACTGCTCAGCAACCGGTGAGCGATCGTTGGATGGTTGTTCCGGTGCAGACGTGTGGTTTTGGGCTTGTTCAGCCTGTTGAGCCCACAGCGGCAAACAATACAAGTGATTAGCAGCAGCTGAAGCTGTCAACAAACACCCAATTGCTCGTGACATTCTGAGACGAACCAGACGTAGATCACGAATTTTGTGACCAACGGGTGGAGCATCAGAGAACAAGAAGGACACCACAACAATCAACGATCAGTTCACGAGATCTTAACCGTGAAGGGAGAACTAAGACGCAGCGTGTTGGGAAAGCCGCATCTGAAAATCACGACGTGCCAGGAGCTGCAACACAAGGTGAAGACCTGCAAGAACAACACCAATCCAAATGATGAGAGTTACGTTCTGATTAGCAATTGGAGCTGAGATGAATGTAAAAGCAAGAAAACCTATACTGAGAACAAGGCTGAACTGCGACCAGGCAGTTCTGGCCTGAGCCGCAGGCACAGATTGGTTAATACGATGCAGCAGGAGTCCCATCATGCTTCCATTCCAGAAGGCGAAGGCAAAACCTCCCAAACCAACTGCTGGAATATTCGATCCAGCAGCGCAGGCGAGAGTGCCTACAATTCCGATTGAGGCGCTTACTGTCATAAGCAAATCGGTTCCCCATTTTTTGGGCATATAACCAGATGCCAAAGCACCAATGGTGTAGCCAAGGCCAACATTGGCGAATGATGATGCTGCAGCTGCCTCAGATACGTTGAATCGGGTTACCAGCAGTAACGGGAAGTAAGTGAGCACAGTCACCTGTGCTGCTCCAAAGAAAAGTGTGCTGCCAGCCAACAGCCTCAGACCTCGCGTCCACGTACCAGATGTGTCAGCGATGGGCATAACCTGAGCCGATGCCGGATTGGCATCGCGTTGGGGCTCAAAGCGTTTCAGCAGTTCCTCCTCAATACAGATATCAAGAAGATTATGAATCGGTATTGCTAAAACAACTGCGATCAAGCCTGTAACGACCCAGGATTCAATGATAGAGCTACTGGCCAACAAACTAACCAAAACGGAGGCCAGCAATGCTGCAAAGCCAGCACCAGCAAAGATATAGGCAAGTGCACGGCGCTTATTATCTAAAGCATGGAAGCGGATGCCAAGACCTGGAATACCAGTGACCAACTGTGCGGAAGCCCATCCTGCAATCAGACGCCAGATCACTTGCCAAGACAGGGTATTAATCAGTGGCTCAATAAAAAATGAGAGCACACCGAGGGCAAGACCGATACGAACAGTACGGATATTGTTCAATTCATTCTTGATTGACGTTTGATGCACGCAACCAACGATATAACCGGCAAGACTCAAACCGCTGAGAACACCAATCTCGCTATTCGCAAACCAGCGTTCGTCGGCCATGATCTCGCCGAGCACAGCAAATTGTGAACGCTGCAGCCCGATGCCGATCCCAAGGGCACAAGAACCGGCGAGGGTACCTAGTAATTTCCTGTCCACCTAACGCATTTGCAATGATGTTTGATTCAAAGATTAACTAGATCTTTTTCAGCGTCAACGGTCCCCCAGCTTGCTGAAGCAAAACCTCAACAATGCGGCAGCAGGGGGATCAACCGCTCAAGAGCCACGCCACGGCTTGCCTTCAGCAACAGCACATCGCCAGCGGTCAACCAGTCCAGAAGCGGGATAGCCGCCTCTTCAGGCTTTGAAACCACAGCGAGGCGAGGCAAGGCAGCGGCAGCATCAGCCATCGCTTCGGCTTCAGCTCCATCACTCACGATCACAAGACCATCCAGGCCCAGCGTTGCCGCATCGGCAGCCACCTGGCGGTGCAGCGCCACACTCTGTTCACCCAGCTCCAGCATCGTTCCCAGCACAGCAAAGCGTCGCCCAGGCTGTCGGGCGAGCAGGGCCAACGCAGCCATCACCGCCTCTGGGGAGGCGTTGTAGGTCTCGTCCAGCACGGTTAAACCACCGAGCTGAACACGGCGGTTGCGTCCTCCTGGCACCTCAACCTCAAGATGCTTCAACAACGGCAAGGGAACCCCAAGCTCCTGAGCCACAGCAAGCGCCAGCAAGAAATTACGCGCGTTGTGGCGACCAGCCAGGGGCAGGCGCATCACTTCACCTCTCACCGATATGCACTCGCACTGCTCATCCAACGCTCCGACCAGCGATGCCTGATCGGAGCCCGGGTCATCGCTGAGCGCGACTCGCACGACGCGGCCCGACCAGGCTCGTTGGATGGCTATATCCAGCAGAGGATCGCCAGAGGGAATGACCAGCAATCCACCGGGCTTGAGAGCGGCGGTGATTTCACATTTCGCGGTAGCAATCGCTTCACGACTGCCCAGACGGCCAAGATGTGCTGTGCCGATATTGGTGATCACCGCCACATCCGGTTGGCTGCAATGGCTGAGGCGCTCAATCTCGCCGAGGCCGCGCATTCCCATCTCCACCACCAGAGCTCGTGTGGAACCATCGGCTTTGAATACGGTGAGCGGCACGCCCACATCATTATTTTCATTGCCACTGCTGGCCACAACAGGCCCCAGCGGGGCAAGCACGGCACGGATGAGCTCACGCGTCGTGGTCTTACCAGCCGAGCCGGTTACCGCGACGACCGGAGCTGGAATCGACAGGCGGTGCAGCGAGGCCAGCTGCTGGTAGGCGGCAAGGGTGTCATCCACCAGCCAGTGGAGCAGCCCAGCTGGCACATCTGCAGCGCGGCTGCGCTCAACCACTGCAGCCTGCGCGCCGGCAGCGGCGGCCTGGGGCAAAAAACGATGGCCATCAAAACGCTCACCCACCAGGGGGATGAACAACTGGCCCGGTGCCAAAGCGCGACTATCGGTGCAGATCGCTCCAACAGGAATGGAGGGGTCCAGAGGACCTCGCCCGCCACGAGGTTCTCCCCAGCAGGCAATCAAGGCACCGAGCTGCATCGAATCAGGGCATGACGGAGGGTGTGAGCATGATCATGCCGTCACCAACCAAGGCATCCCGGGCCAGGAGGCCAGCACGGGAATCGCGTAGCTCGAGATGCTCATAGCCGAGCTCGATGACCCATTGCTGCCATCGATCAGCGCACTGCTGCTGCTCTGTCTTCGGCAGTTCGTTGAAAGCAGGGGAAACCTCCAACACCAGGCTGAACTGATCAGGCATGGCACGCACATCGATCAACAGGCCCTCGGCACCTGAACGGCTCAACAAGGCCTGCAAGGGGTCAGGCTCCTGCTGTTCTGCCTCGAGAGCAGCCGGAGGCTCAGGTTGTGGCTGGGGTTGAGGTTGTGGTTGTGGTTCCGGCTCGGGAGCGGACTCGGTTTCAACTTCAAGCGCAAGATCAGCTTCCTGACTGAGCGGCACGGCTGAATCCACAGATGCATCCACGGATGGTTGGACCTCAACCGGCTGCTGCACAGGCACGGGTGCCCGGTGCAAGGTCTTGCTGATGCGACTGACGGTCACCCCAAAGAGCAGCAGCACCAGGCCCAGCAGCAGCGGCCAGAACAGTGGTGCCAGATCCCTGGGCCACCAGCTGGGACACCAGAGTGTTCCCTGGCCGTTACGGCGCCACAGCTCGCGGCTGCGTAAACCGCTATCGGCCACAACCGCCTGAAGGTTTTCGCCCAGGGTTTGCCAGGGGTTGCGATAGCTGGCTGGCAGATCGCGGGAGGGGGTCTCCGGCCCGGATTCCTGGGGGGGCGGCAGGGCCATCCCCGGCGATCAAGCGCCGCTGCGGCGGCGGAGCAGTGAGAGGGGATTGCGCAGACCGCTGCCGTTCAGGCTGGGATCGGCATCCTGGCCGCGGGAGAACTGCTCCACCGCCTCGGCATCGGGGGTGGGCTCCTTCACGCCCTTCACCTCCTTGTACATGCGGTCGTACTCGAGGGCGGAGCGATCCCAGCTGTAGTCGGCGGTCATGGCGCGGCGTTGCAGCTCACGCCAGCTGTCGCCATGGCGATACGCCTCCCAGGAGCGCACGATCGAGGTGTAGAAGTCGAGTGGGTCGTAGCGATCGAAGCAAAAGCCGGTGCCGGTGTGGGCGTTGGGCACATGGGGCGGCACCGTATCCACCAGGCCGCCCACACGCCGCACAACGGGGATGGAGCCATAGCGCATCGCCAGCAGCTGGCTGATGCCGCAGGGCTCGAAGCGGCTCGGCATCAAGAAGGCATCGCTACCGGCGTAGATCAGGCGCGACAGGGCATCGTCGTAGGTGAGGAACACGGCGAAGCGGCCCGGATGGCGGGCAGCCATCTGCCAAAGGCCGGATTCGATGTGGCGATCACCGGTGCCAAGCACCACAAACTGCGTATCGGAATAGGCGAGCACCCGATCGGCCACCTGCAGCAGCAGATCCACGCCCTTCTGATCCACGAGCCGGCTCACCAGACCCATCAGGTAGGTGTCGGGATTCACCGCCAGGCCCATGCGTTCCTGCAGCACCCGCTTGCACTCGGCCTTGCCGCTCAGATCGCTGGCGCTGAAGGTGGCGGGGAGGGTGGCATCGGTGGCGGGATTCCAGGCCGCCTGATCGATGCCATTGAGGATGCCGCGCAGCTTGCCGCTGATGTAGTTGAGCAAGCCCTCGAGCTGCTCGCCGTATTCGGAGGTGCGGATCTCCTGGGCGTAGGTGGGCGACACCGCATTCACGCGATCGGCGTACAGCAGCGCCGCCGCCATGGTGTGATCGCCCTGCATGTACCAGGGGCACCAGGTCATCCGGTCGAGCTTCCAGCGCCAGGGGCCTTGGTATTTGAGGTTGTGGATGGTGAAGACCGTGCTGATGTCAGGGTCTTGGTGCATCCACACCGGGATCATGCCGGTGTGCCAGTCGTGGCAATGGAGGATGTCGGGCTTCCAGTGGTTCCAGGCAAACTCAGCGGTGGCACTGGCAAAGAAGGTGAAGCGCCAGTCTTCGTCTTCACCGCCGTAGATGCGCTCGGGATCGAAGACTGGATGGCCCACCAGATAGAGCGGCAGGCCATTGCTGGGGTGGCGGGTTTCGTACACCGCAAAGTCGGTGCCCATGGTGTGGCCGCGCCAGATGGGCTCGCCGGGGATGTCGAGCTGACTCCAGAGCCGGCCATAACCCGGCATGATCAGGCGCACGTCGTGGCCAAGGGGTGCCAGGGCCGGCGGCAGGGAACCCACCACATCGCCCATGCCCCCCACCTTCACCATCGGGGCGCATTCGGCTGCGGCAAACAGCACCCGCATGGGGAATCCGGCTGAAAGTGCGCGCAACTCTACGGGTGGTTTCAGGGCAGCACCGTCACCGGTGTGCCCACTTGCACCAGCTCAAACACCTCCTGAACGTTCTCCTCGAACAGGCGCACGCACCCGTGCGACACGGCGCGACCCACTGTCCAGCGGTGGGGCGTGCCGTGGAAGCCCGCCACGGTGCAGCCATCCACGCTGAGATAGCGCTCACCATCCCAGGCGTTCTGACGGGGGGTGCAATCGCGATAGAAACCGATCCAGCGGGAGCCGAGGGGATTCTTCGGGCCGGGCCCCACCTGCTTGCCATTGCCCGGATGCTCCCAGATCGGTTCAGCCACCATCTCCAGCACCTGGTGGCGCCCCGCCGGGGTTTCCCAGCCTTCGGTGCCCACCGCGGCGGGATAGCGGCGCAGCATCCGGCCGTCTTTGAGCACCATCAGTTGGCGGGTGCGGCGATCGAGCACCAGGTGCAACCCCTCGTCGTCGATCAGATCGGAGGGAATGCGGCTGAGGGCCACCTCATCGCTGATCACGGGCGCTGGCGGTGGAATCGGGTCGGGCTGCCGCGCCAGGGCGGGGGAAGCCAGGGGGATGCTGCTGGCGGCCAGGGCAAGCAACCAGCGAGACCATCGCGTTTCAGACAAACAACGAGCTGTCACAGCAAGGCGGGCACTCTCACCAACAGCTAGCCAGCAGCAGCGCTCAAGGCAGCCAAGGGGAATCGGAAAAATCCGGGGCCCGTTTTTCGAGGAAGGCGTTGCGGCCCTCCTGCCCCTCTTCGGTTCGGTAGAAGAGATGGGTGGCCTGACCCGCCAGCTCCTGAATGCCGGCCAGGCCATCGGTTTCGGCATTGAACGCCGCCTTGAGACAGCGGATGGCGGTGGGGCTGTGCTGCAACACCTCCCGCGCCCAGCGCACCCCCTCGGCCTCCAGCTGCTCGAGGGGCACCACCGCATTCACCAGCCCCATCTCCAGGGCCTCGGCTGCGCCGTACTGCCGGCAGAGAAACCAGATCTCACGGGCCTTGCGCTGCCCCACCAGCCGCGCCAGATAGCCAGCACCAAAACCGCCATCAAAGCTGCCAACCTTCGGGCCGGTCTGGCCGAAACGGGCGTTCTCCGCCGCCAGGCTGAGATCACAAAGAAGATGCAGCACCTGGCCGCCGCCGATGGCGTAGCCGGCCACCAGGGCGATCACCACCTTGGGCAGGCTGCGGATCAACCGCTGCAGATCGAGCACATTCAGCCGAGGCAGGCCGTCGTCGCCCACGTAGCCGCCATCGCCGCGCACGCTCTGATCACCGCCGGCGCAGAAGGCATAGCCGCCATCAGCGGCGGGGCCGGCGCCGGTGAACAGCACCACACCGATGCGGGGGTTGTCGCGCACGCGCGAGAACGCATCGAACAGCTCCGTCACCGTCTGGGGACGGAAGGCATTGCGCTTGTGGGGGCGGTTGATCGTGATCCGGGCGATGCCCTCCTCGCTGAGGTCAAAGAGGATGTCGGTGTAGGCGCCCTGGGGCTGCCACGTGATCGCCGGCTCAGCTGAGGGTGTTGCCGCCATCAAACCCTGGTGGATGGAGGCCATTGTGCGGCGGCATGGCGCGGCGGAGCTGGTGCCGCAGGGCGGCATCGGAGCGGCGGTCGGTGCGCACATGCAGCAGCGCCATGGGCTGCTGATCGGCCCAGGCCAGGGCTTCGGGCAACTGATGGAGGGCCTCGATGGTGCGGGCCGCCACGCCGTAGCCAGCGGCCAGGGCGCTGTGATCAAGCCGTTGCGGCATGGCAAACAACCGCTCGAAATCCAGCGGGGGCCCAGTGCGGATCGGCAACTGCTCAAAGATGCCGCCGCCGGCGTTGTCCACAAGCACCACCGTGAGCCGGGCACCAGAGGCCGCCAGCTGGTCGCGCCACAGCCAACCGTTGGCGTCATGCAGCAGGGCCAGATCGCCGCAGAGCAGCGTGGCGCGGCCATGGCTCATGGCCAGGCCGGCTGCCATGGAGAGGGTGCCATCAATGCCGGAAGCGCCGCGGAAGCCGAACACGGGTCGGTGGGGAGCATCGGCAGCGGCGAAACTCTCCCAGTCGCGCACGGGGCTGCTGCTGGCCAGCATCAAGGGCTCAGCGGCGGGCAGACAGCGGCTCAGGGCCCGCGCCAGAGCGGGTTCGCTGCAGCCCGCTGGTGGCTCACCCCCCAGCACCTGCTGATCCAGCAGCTGTTGCAGCCGTTGATCCGCCTGCAACCAGCCAGCCAGCCAGGCTTCATTGGCGGCAGTGGGACTGCCGGCTCGCGGCGCAGAGGGCAGGGCAGCGAGCCATGCAGCCAACCCGCAAGCGAGCTGCTGGCTGGCGCTACCGGTGGCATCCAGGTTGCGCGGATCGCCCTCACTGATCAGCAGCTGGGGGCCGCCGCTGGCGGCGATCCACTGCTGCAGGCGGCGGCTGGCCGGCATCGAGCCAAGGCGCAGCAGCTGAGGAGCTGCAGGGAAGCAGTGGCCATCTGCCAGCAACAGGTCGTAGCCATGCACCAGCTGCAAGCCAGGCCATCCCCGTAGACCGGAAAGGCCATCGGCCAACACCGGCCAGCCGCTGCGCTCCTGCCAGCGCCGCAGCGCTTCAGCAAAGGGCGCCAGGGCGGCGGCGGGAGCGCGCCAGGGCCCCACCACCACCACGCCGGGGCGATCCGGATCAAGCCCCACTTCAGTGGCGCAAGCCTGAGGCATCAGCAACGGCGCTGGCGTGATCACGCTGCGCGCCGCCGGCGCTGCACAGGCATCAGCCACCGCCGTGATCTCCGCAGCGCTGGCGTGCAGGGGCTCTTCAAACGGCAGATTCAGATGCACCGGACCCGCTGGTGCCCCCAGGGCTGCTGCCCAGGCCCGCTGCGCCAGATCAGCGAGGGCAGCCGGCTGCATGGCCGCCAGGCCCCGGGGATCCCCCGCACCGAACCAACGGCAGCAGGGAGCCAGGAAGGCTTCCTGGTTCACCGTTTGATTGGCGCCACACCCCTTGAGCCGAGCCGGGCGATCGGCCGAGAGCAGCAGCAGGGGCACGGCGCCATGGTCGGCTTCCACCACCGCCGGCAGCAGGTTGGCCACAGCGCTGCCTGAGGTGGTGACCACGGCAGCCGGCACCCCATCGGCCCGGCCCAGCCCCAGGGCCAGAAAAGCGGCGGAGCGTTCATCCACCGCCGTGGTGAGCAGCAGCCCATGGCGCTCCAACAGGCCAGCGGCCACCGCGAGCGCTGCGGAGCGGCTGCCTGGGCAGAGCACCAGCCGCCGCAGCCCAAGGCCCTGCAAGGCCACAAGCAGAGCCATGGCGGCTTGGAGGTTGACGCCGGCGCTGCAGGGGTAGGCGGGGGGAGCAGGCACCGGGGGTGCTGTTGTTCAGGATGTGGCGATCATGCTCACCGAAGCGGCGATGACGAGCGGCTCCTCTCCCGGCAATCCCTCCTCGGCCGCGGGCTCGGTGCTGAAGGGCTGGCGCTCGCTCCTGCTGTGGCTGGCGGTGGCTCTGCTGCTGCGTTGGCTGGTGATCGAACCGCGCTGGATTCCCTCCGGCTCGATGTTGCCCACCCTGCAATTGCAAGACCGCATCCTGGTGGAGAAAGTGCGCCCACGGCTGGATCAGCCCCTGCCCAACGGCACGATCGTGGTGTTTCACGCCCCACCGGTGCTGGTGGATGCCGGCTACGACCCCAAGGCCGCGTTGATCAAGCGAGTGGTGGGGCAGCCGGGCGATGTGGTGGAGGTTCGTGGCGGAGAGCTGCGCCGCAATGGCTCTTCCGTGGCGGAACCCTGGCGGCCGGAACCGATCGACTACAGCTTTGGACCGCTCACCGTGCCCGAGGGGCAGCTGCTGGTGCTGGGCGACAACCGCAACGCCAGCCTCGATTCGCACATCTGGGGGCCACTGCCGCGCCAGGAGGTGATCGGCACGGCGGTGTTTCGGTATTGGCCACTCAACCGCCTCGGCCCGATTCGGTTCTCCGACCTCAACGGTCTCGATCGAGACATACAGCTGGGGTAGGGTGCAGCCGTGACGCGGAGCACACCGGAATGTTCAACCCGGAGTTCCTGACGAGTGACAGCGAAGCGATCAGCAGTAACTCCCTGATCCAGTACCTGCAGGAGCAATCTCCGGATGTTCTGCAGCGGGTCGCCCGCTCGGCCAGCACCGATATCCAAGACATCATTCGCCACAACGTGCAGGGCCTGCTCGGTGTGTTGCCCGGCGAGCACTTCGACGTGAAAATCACCGCCAATCGCGATCACCTCGCGGGTCTGTTGGCTTCCGCGATGATGACAGGGTATTTCCTGCGCCAGATGGAGCAGCGCATGGAACTGGAAGCCACACTGTTCCCCGAAGCGGATGCCGATCCGGGCGAACTGAAGCTCTGAATCCGCCGCGAGGCTGAGGCCTACTCCGTTTGCGGTTGCTCCGGCACCACCCCCAAACGCAGCAGAGCGCGATCGATACCAGCCAGATAGGCCCAGTTGCCCTGATCGGGTGCCCAACTGCGCTGCTCCAACCTCACAGCCAGAGCAAGCAGCTGTTCAGCACTGCTGGGCACGGGGGCGTCGTAGTGAGCCGGCACCACCCAGCGCAGACCCTGCAGCGCGGCCAGGCGACGCACCCAGGCCACGATGAGCGCCTGGGTGCGCGGAAACACCAGGCGCTCCAGCACCGGAGCCACGCGCAACTGGCCCGGCTGGGGTTGGAGCTCCTCAAACACCTCGGCTGAATTGCGGGCCCAATGGAAGGGATACAGGCCGAAATAGCTGCGGGCATTGCGGCAGCCGGGTTGGAACGCCTGGCTCAGCAGCGTGGCCAAGCTCGGCACCGCCAGGGCTTCAGGCCGCAGATAGGAGGCAAACAGGGCTAAGCGCTGCCAGCCCTTCAGCCGCAGCGCCGGCGAATCCTCGAGCGGTTGATCACCCCGATCACGGGCGTGAAACAGCAGGGGCGTGGGATCGAGCTCGAACAACTCCGGCGGTGTGGCATTGATCGCCACGAGGGCATCGGTGAGCAGCAGAGCCCCGCTGGCCTGATGCAGGCAGGCGAGCTCCTGAAAACGGCCGAGGCCCAGATCGATCGGCCCCAGCGACACCCAGCTCAAAGCCTCGCCATGGGGATAGCCATCCTCACCGAGCACCCGGGTGCGGCGGGCTGGAAATCCCAGCCAGGGCAAGGGCAGGGGCACAGGGAAACTCCACTGGCCAGGGGTGACCCACACCTGAGCCTGAGGGAAAGCGCGCGCCATCGCCGGCACCGGCAGCTTGTGCTCAAGGCCAGAGGCGGTGGGCAGAACGATGCTCAGCACCGGGCCATAGCGCTGCTCGAGATCGCGAAGCGCCTGACGCACCTCCGCCGTCGGAGCAACCGGCGCATAGAGCATGAGCCCGCCCGGCACCCGCGCCACCGTCATCCGGATCGGCACAGCCACATAGAACACCCCCTGGAGCTGCTCAAAGCTCCAGAGCTGCTCAGGGATCAACTCGCGCACCAGGGTGCGGCGATGGCCGTAGGGGTAAAGCGGCAACAGCGGCCACCAGTTCCAGCGTTGATCGGCGATGGAACGGGTGGCCATGGCTGAAGGCTGACAGCGCCTACATCATGCAGAGGGGCAACCGTTGACCACGGGCTTCCCGGCGAAGCGATCGGCGATCCAGGGCAGCCAGTAGGGCTGCGAGGAGGCTGGTGTACTGAAGTGTGTGTTGTTACCCGGCAACTCAATGCGGCTCATCACCGCACCCTGCTTGCAGGCAGCCTCGAAGTAGAGCTTGTGCATCACCGGCGGCACCACTGTGCTGATGCGCTGATCAGGGCTGGGGCTGATGGCCCTGGAGGATGCCGTAGCGCGGCGCGAATAAAAAGGCGAGCAGAAACAGGGCTGTCTGCGCCAGCACGATGCAGCCGGCGGTGGAGCTGTCGGTCCAGTAGCTCAGATACACACCCAGCAGGCTGGAGAGCACGCTGCTGGCAATGGCGAGCAGCGTCATCCGATCAAAGCGATCGGTGAGCAGATAAGCCGTGGCACCGGGGGTCACCAGCATCGCCACCACCAGGATCACACCCACGGTTTGCAATCCGGCCACAGCGGTGAGCGAGAGCACCGAGAGCAACATGTAGTGCAGCAGGCCGGTGTTGATGCCGATCGAGCGGGCGTGGGTGGGGTCGAAGCAGAACAGGAGCAGGTCGCGGCGGAACACCAGCAGCAGCGTGATCACTAAAGCGGAGATCAGCAGCGTCTGCTGGATATCGGAGCTCGATATCCCGAGCACATTGCCAAACAAGATGTGCGTGAGGTCGATGTTGCTGCGCACCTTCGACACCAGCACCAGGCCAAGAGCAAAGAAACCGGTGAACACCAGGCCGATCACCGTGTCTTCCTTGATGCGCGACTTCTGCTTCACGAAGCCAATCGCCGCCACCGAGCCCACACCGAACACGAACGCACCGAGGGAAAACGGCAAGCCCAGCGCATAGGCCACCACCACACCCGGCATCACCGCGTGAGACACGGCATCACCCATCAGAGCCCAGCCCTTGAGGGTCATGTAGCAGGAGAGCAAACCGCAGACGCCCCCCACCAACGCGCTCACCAGCAGGGCCTTCACCATGAAGGCATGGCTGAGGGGTTCCAGCAGCCAGCTCATGGTTTCGGCACCATCCCACCGAAGGTACGGGCCAGGTTTTCTGGCGTGAACACGGCACTGGTTTCGCCGTAGGCCAGCACCGTGCGGTTGATCAGCACCACCAGATCGCAGAACTCGCGGATGTGGCCCAGATCGTGGGTGGAAATCAAGATCGTGCGCCCCTCCTGGCGGAACTGCAGAAACAGCTGCGCCATCAGCTGCTCGGTGCGCACATCCACGCCGTTGAACGGTTCATCCAGCAGCAACACCGAAGCTCGCTGCGCAATCGCCCGGGCCAGAAAAGCCCGTTTGCGCTGGCCGCCGGAGAGAGCGCCGATCGGGCGCTGGGCCAACGGCAGCAGATCCACCCGCTCGAGCGCATCGCGCACAGCCACCCGATCGGATTGGCGCGGCCAGCGCAGCACGCTCATCGAGCCATAGCGGCCCATCATCACCACATCCCACACGGAGATCGGGAAGTTGCAGTCGATGCCCTCGCTCTGGGGCACGTAGGCCACCGCCTGATCCTTCTGGGCGGCCAGCACGGTTTGGCCATTGATGCGAATCCGCCCATGGGACGGGCGCACAAAACCCGTGAGCGCCTTGAACAGGGTGGTTTTGCCGGCCCCATTCATCCCCACCAGTCCGCAGATGCAACCTGGCGGCAGGCTGAGATCGGCGTCGTAGAGGGCAACGGTGCCGTTGTAGTCCACGCACAGCTGCTCCACCTCGATGCGAGGGCCAGCCGGTGGGATCAAACGACCGCTCATTGCGGCGATCCCGTCGCTCGCTTCCCGCTCAGGCCTTGCACGATCAGGTTCACGTTGTGACGTTGCAGGGCCAGAAGGCTCGGGGCAGGACCACCGCTGCCGGAGAGGGAATCCACATAGAAGGTACCCCCGAATCTGGCGCCCGTTGCCCTGGCCACCTCACGCTGCGCCTCATCGCTCACGGTGCTTTCACAGAACACAGCCGGCACCCGCCGCTGCCGCACCGTGTCGATCAGGCGCGCCAGGCGCCGGGGTGTGACCTGGGTTTCCGCATTCACGGGCCAGAGATAGGCCTCATCGAGGCCGTAGTCGCGGGCGAGGTAGCTGAAGGCGCCTTCGCAGCTCACCAGCAACCGCTGATGGGGCGGCACCTGAGCCAGGGCTTGGCGCAGGTCGGCATCGAGGGCTTGGAGCTGCTGTTTGTAGGCCTCGCCCCGCTGGCGATAGCCGGCCGCACCGGCTGGATCCAAGTTGGAGAAGGCCGCCACCAACCGATCCACGTAGTGCTCGGCCCGCTTGGGCGACATCCAGGCGTGGGGATTGGGCTTGCCGGCTGCCACATCCCCTTCGATCAGCACCTGCTGCATGCCCTGGCTGAGGGTGACGGTGGGCACCTTGCCGGATGAGGCCACGAAGCGATCAGCCCAGCGCTCCAGGCCAAGACCGTTTTGCACGATCAAGCTGGCGTCTTGAGCAGCCTCGAGATCGCTGGGGGTGGGCTCGTAGCCATGCACCTCGGCGCCGGGCTTGGTGATCGAGCGCACCTCCAGACGATCACCCGCCACCTGCCGAGCTAGATCGGCCAGCACCGTGAAGGTGGTGAGCACCACAGGCTTGCCCGTGGCTGCAGCGGGGTCGTTCTTGGCGCGGCGCTCTGGGGTTGAGCAGCCCACGAGCAGGGCCGATAGCAGCGCAGCGACCCAGCGGGAACGATTGCCGAAGGCTCGAGCAGAGCAGGATGCAGCAACAGGAGCCAAGCCCAGAACAATCTCAGGTTCAACCCTAAGGAGATCGCCGCTG